>CALXGZ010000177.1 GCA_944387975.1 uncultured Faecalibacterium sp. | reverse complement strand
ATCTCGCGGGTGCGCTCGGCCACCGACACCATCATGATGTTCATGATGCCGATGCCGCCCACCAGCAGGCTGATGGCCGCGATGACGGTCAGCACCGACACCACCATGCCGATCATGCCGCTGAGGGTATCCAGCATTTCCGAAAGGCTGGTGACAAAGTAGCTGTCCTCCGTGTGCATCAGCGCCTGCAGGCCCGCCTCCAGCACCGCCTTGCCCTCCGCCACCTGGGCCTCGGTGACGGTGGTGACGCCGTAGCTTGCGACGGTGGCGTTGCGGGCCGCGCGCTGGGCCGTGGTGTAGGGCAGGTAGACGTAGTCGTCCGAGCTGCCCTCCTGCAGGGTGGGGTCGTCCACCTCGGGCGCGGCCACGCCCACGATGGTGAACTGGTTCAGCCCCAGCATGATGGTCTGGCCCACGGCGTTGCCGCCGTAGCCCACGCGGTCGATGTAGTCGCCCACCACGCACACGCGTTTGAAGTCGGCGCAGTCCACGAACTGGATGCCCCGGCCCTTGGCGATGGTGGTGCCGGTCATGCCGGCATAGGTCTCGCTGACGCCGATGGCGGTGGTCTGGGCAAAGCTCTTCGTGCCCACCTTGACCGCCGCGCTGCTGCGGTCCATGTTGACGATGGGCGACAGGCCCGAGAACAGGTCCGGCCGGCCCTCGACGATGTCGTACATATCGTCGATGTCCACGCTGCGGGCCCGCGGGCCAAACAAGTTGACCTGCAAAAGGTTCATCCCCATCGAGGAGACGCTGGCCCGCATGCTCTGGGTCAGGCCGTTGCCCAGGCCCACGATGATCATCACCGCCATGATGCCGATGATGATGCCCAGCATCGTCAAAAAGCTGCGGAATTTGTTGCTCCAGATGTTTTTCAGCGCCTGGCGCACCGTCTCGTACAGCATATTCAGGTTCATGCGCCGCCCTCCTGTTCCGCCGCGTCCGCCTGCAGGGCAAAGCTGGGCTGCACCACGGCCTCGGGCGCGTGGGCGTCGCCGTCGTAGACGATGCGCCCGTCCTCCAGGCGGATGATGCGCTCGGCCTGCACCGCGATGGAGTTGTCGTGGGTGATCAGCACCACGGTATTGCCCTGCCGGTGCAGCTTTTGCAGGATGCCCAGCACCTCGCGGCCGGTATGGCTGTCCAGCGCGCCGGTGGGCTCGTCGGCCAGGATGACGGCCGGGCCGCCCGCCAGCGCCCGCGCGATGGACGCGCGCTGCTGCTGGCCGCCCGACAGCTGGCTGGGCTTGTTGCCAAGCTTATCCCCCAGGCCCACCTGTTCCAGCGCCGCGCGGGCGCGGGCCTGCTGCTCCTTGCGGGAATAGCCGGCGTAGATCAGCGGCAGCTCGACGTTTTCCATCAAAGTCAGCTTGGGCAAAAGGTTGTACTGCTGGAAGATGAAGCCCAGCAGCTCGTTGCGGATCTCGGCCAGCTCGTTGTTCGACATGCTGCCCACGTCCCGGCCGTTCAGCCGGTAGGCGCCCGAGGTGGGCACGTCCAGGCAGCCGATGATGTTCATGCAGGTCGATTTGCCCGAGCCGGACTGGCCCACGATGGCGACGAACTCGCCCTTGTCGATCTGCATCGTGATGTGGTCCACCGCCTTGACGGTGGTGTCGCCCATCTGGTAATACTTGCAGACGTCGTCAAATGCAATGAGTGCGCTCATCCTCAGCCTCCTGCGACGGTGACCGTCATGCCGGGCTGGGCGTAGCCAAAGTCAAGGGAGGGGCCCGTCGCCTCGTAGGCGACGGTGTCCGCCTCGGTCAGGCCGTCCGTCACCTCGATGTAGTCGTTGTCGCTGACGCCGGTCTTCACCTTGACGTAGACGTAGCCCTCGGGGGCGGTCATTGCGGGGTCGGCGCCCGCCGCGCTGGGGCTGTCCGCCGTGACGAGGACGTAGTTGCCCCGGATGAGCGCGCCGTTCGGGATGGACAGGGCGTTTTTGACGCTGGATATCTCGATCTCGGCGGTGGCGTTCATGCCGGGCAGCAGCGCGCCGTAATCGTCGATGCGGATGGTGACCGGGTAGGTGGTGGTGCCGCCGGTGGTGGTGCCGGCGGAGGATACGTTCGTCACTACGCCCGCAAAGCTCTGGTCCGGGATGGCGTCGGCGTTGATGCGCACGGCCTGCCCTTCCTGCATCGAGAGGATCTGCAGCTCGTCCACGTCGAGGGTCATCTCGAGGTAGTCCAGGTCGTGGATGATGCACATCGGGCTGGAGGCGGCCGTGCCGCTGTCGCCGCCCACCGTCTCGCCGGCCTGGACGTTCTTCTGGATGATGGTGCCGCTGATGGGCGCGGTGATGGTGTAGTTCTCCAGGCTGTTCTCGGCGTCTTCCAGCGACAGCTGGGCGCTGCGCAGGTTATCGGCGGCCTGCTCCAGCTGGCGGGTCAGGCTGTCGCTTTGCAGCTGGACGATGCGGCTGCCCGCGCCCACCGCCGCGCCGGGCTGCACGCACAGGGCCGCCACCGTGCCGGCGGCCTCGGCGGTCAGGGTCTGCTCCTGCTGGTAGGCAAAGCGCGCCGAGCCCAGGGCGCTGACGCCGTTGACGCTGGCGGTGGCCGCCTGCGCGGCGGTCAGGCCGCCGGCGTTCGGCACCGCGATGGTCACCGCGCGCACCAGCAGGCTGCCCTCGTTCAGGGTGTCCGCGCCCGAGACGCTGCGCACCGTGCCCGGCACCGTCTCATAGGTGCCGTCCAGGGTGACGAGGGCGGCCTGCCCCGGCCCGAAGGCCGCCGCGTCCGCCGCCGGGAAGTCCAGCGTCAGCAGCAGCGTGCCGTCGGCGCGGACGGTGGCCACCTCCTGCCCGGCGTTGACCAGGTCCCCCGGGGCGACCTTGAGCGACACCACCGTGCCGGCGATGCCGCTGCGGACATAGCCGGCGTTGACGGCGTCCTCATAATTGCGTTCGGCCTGGTTGGCCGACAGGCGGGCCCGCTCGACGCTGTTGGCCGCGTCGGAGCTGTCGATGGTGTACAGGACGTCCCCGGCCTCGACGACGTCGCCCTCCTCGAAGCCGGCGGTCAGGACGGCGCCGCGCACCAGCGGCTTGACCTCGTAGGTGTTGGCCGCCCGTATGGTGCCGGAATCGCTGAATACCTTCGTGATATCCCGCCGCTCAGGGTTCGCCTGGATGTAGCTGACGCTGCCCGCGGTGGGCGCGGCGCTGTTTTTCGGCAGGAACAAAACGGCGGCCACGGCCAGCACCACGCCGGCCGCGGCAAGGCGCTTCCAGTTGCGCTTCAAAAACGGGCCTGCGCCCCTGGCCGCAGCGGCCGCCTGGGCGTCCGCCGCCCCTTGCTGATTCTTCTTTGACAAGGTTTTACCCCCTCCTTCTATTGATATGCGCCCAGCATACCACGCAAATCTTGAAGAAATCTTAAAAAAAGCTTGAAATTTCCTTGAGATTTTCCTCTTTTTGCCGCGTCAGCCGCAGCTGACCCCCTCGAACGTGACGCCCGTGCAGCGCCCCAGCTGGATGCACTGGGGCGCGGGGCCGGCCAGCTCCACGCGGCGGAAAACGACGTCCTGCAGCGCATAGCCGGGCGCGTCGAAGCCCTCCAGCTGGATGGGCGCGCAGGGCGCGAAGCCCCCGCCCGCCCCGCCGTCCAGGGCCTGGTCGGCGTCGAGGCAGCGGCCGGTGAGGGTCAGGTCCTCAAAGGTAAAGCCGCGGAAGATGGGCGGCCGCGGCCCGGCCACGCCGTCGTCGTTGTAGCCCACCTGGCAGATCATCACCCGGGGCAGCGTGCAGCGCCGGACCGTCACCCCCTCGACCCCGCCGCCGCGCTTTTTGGTGCCCTTGACCATCAGCCCGTACTGGGAGCTGGCCAGGTCGCAGTCCCAGACGGCGACGTCCTCGACGCCGCCGCTGATCTCGCTGCCGATGCAGATGCCGTGGCCGAAGGCGCTGCGGCAGTCAAAGACCCGGATGCGCCGGGCGGGCCGGTTGATGACGTTGCCCTCAGGGTTTTTGCCCGACTTGATGGCCACCGAGTCGTCCTGGGTGTAGAAGGTGGAGGCGAAGAGGGTGCACCCCTCGCTGGAGTCGGGGTCCCAGCCGTCGCCGTTCCAGATGCCCTCGGAGCGGAAGGTGCAGTGGTCCGTCACCACATCGCGGCAGTAGACCATGTGCACATTCCAGCTGGGGCCGTCGGCCAGCGTCAGCCCCGCGATGCGCACATGCTCGCAGTTCGACAGGTTGATCAGCCGCCCGCGCACCCGGCCGGGGATGGTGTTCTCGTTCTCGCAGCTGGCGACCAGCTCCGGCATGGCAGCCAGCTGCTCGCGCAGGCGCTCCTTCTCGGACTGGATGGTGGCCCAGGCCAGGGCGTAGCCGCCGCCGCGGATGGTCCCCTCGCCCCAGATGCGGATATCCCGGCAGTTGGGCCCGGCGGCGTGGTCCAGCGTGCCGAAGTTGAGCAGGCTGGCATAGCATTCCATCTCCGTGCCCTCGAAGCGGCTGCGGATGCGCGGCGCGTAGGCCTCCGGCTCGGCCGCGCCCTGCAAAACGGCGTCTTTGGCCAGGTACAGCTCCATGCCGCTGTGCCCGAACAGCGCCCCGCTGCGGTAGGTGCCCGCCGGCAGGTAGACGCAGTCCCCCGCCCCGCAGGCGTCGAAGGCCCGCTGCAAGGCGGCGGTGTCGTCGGTCACGCCGTCGCCCGCCGCGCCGAAGGGCGGCGCCGTGACGTCGAGGCGGCGCTTGGGCGCTTCGGTCCTGGCGCGCACGCGCCCGAGGGGCCGCACCTCGATCTCATAGCTCGTTTCGGGCGCAAGGCCCCGCAGCGTGAAGTGCGTTTTGGCCGTGCTGCCGCGGCGCGCGCCGTCCAAAAGGACGTCGTAGCGTGCGGCGGGCCGGGCGGGCAGCCCCCAATAGACGGTGATGCTGTCCGGGCCGCAGAGGGTATAGATGTTTGCCATACAGTCGGCTCCTTTCTTAAAAAGCAAAATGCCTGCCCCAGTATACCACGCCGGGGCCCACAATGCAAAAAGGCAGGCGGCCGCAGCCGTCTGCCTCAACATATTTTATATTCGCCCCCGCAGCGCCTCGTAGATGGCCCGGGTGGCGGCCTGGTCCGGGCCGTTGAGCAGGATGGTGCGGCCGGCCGTGGTGGTCAGGCGCACGCAGTCCCCGCAGGAGTGGTAGGTGTAGCGGGTGTAGCCGCCATAGGCGTCGTTCGAGAACTGGCCGAAGGCCACCCGCAGGTTGCCCAGGCCGTAGGTGCGGATGCCGCCGTCGGGGACATCTTCGGCGGGCAGGTACTCCACCGCGGCGACGTCCTCATAGGCGACGGTCAGGTCCTCCCAGCCGGAGGCCGCGACGGTGAAGGAGCTTTCCCCGTACCGCACCCCGGCGCTGCCCATCAGGAGGGTCCAGACGGCGAGCACCGCCACCGCCGCAACGATCAGCCGCGCGGCCCATTTCTGCGCCGGCGGGACCGGGGCCCGGGCCGTCCGCTCCGCCGCGGGCTGCTCCTTGTGATAGCGGTAGGAGTAGGCGATGGGCAGCGCCACGATGACCGCCAGCACCGCCGGGAAGACCACGCCCATGGCCTGCACCGGCAGCAGCGCCCCCGCCAAGCAGGCAAAGCCGCCCGCCACCCAGACCTTGCCGCCAAAGCGGTGGGTGGCGTTCCAGTTGGCCTCGTCTTCCAGGGTCCACTTGACGCGGATGCCCATAAAGCTGTTCTGGCGGAACTTGGGCATGTAGTTGCCCAGCACGATGAACAGCAGTCCAAAGCCCAGAGCCATCAGGCTGCTGAGGGCGCCGGCGCTTTGCACGCCCCGCTCCAGCATCACCGTCACCCCGCCCGTCAGCAGCGATAGAAAAGGCATCATCCAGAAAAGCAGCCCGATGGCCTTCCGGCTCTGGTTTTCGCGGTTGCGCCGGTCGGCAAAGACGATCAGCAGCACCAGCCAATGGGCTGCCAGCAGGGCGGCGGCCTCCCACGCCAGCCGCCGGCCGGCCAGCGCCGGCAGCAGCGTCACCAGCGACGAGAGGACCAGCTTGCCCTTATGTTCCGTGAGGATCTTTTTCATCACCCGACTCCCCTTTCAATGCGGCGATCCAGAGCAGCACCTCCTCCAAAACAGAGGCGTTCAGCTCATAAAAGATATATTTGCCCTCCCGCTGGTCGCGGATGAGGTCGGCCTCCTTCAGCACCGACAGGTGCCGCGAGATGGACGCCGCCGTCACCGGGAAGTGCGCCGCGATCTCCCCGGCGGACAGCCGGCCATCCTTCAGCAGATTCAAGATTTCCCGCCGGATGGGGTCGGCCAGCGCCCGCAATGTGTGCTGTAAACTCAAGGTGGTCCCACGTCCTTTCCGCGTAACGCTTAACAGTTTGCTTAATTGTTAATAATATGATAGCACAAAGCCCCCCGCCTGTCAAGGGCGCGGGGGCAAAAACTGCCGCCTGCCTGTTGACAAACGCCCCCGCTTTGCCTATAATAGCCGTGATACGATATCGGCTGTGAAGAGAAGAGTACGCCCTATTGACCCTTGCAGAGAGCCCGCGGTGGTGGAACCGGGCAGGCGTCACGGGGCGGAAGATGGTCTCGGAGCCGCGCGGGCGAAGCCTTTTACCGGCCCAGCCTGCGCCGGGTGCGCCCGTTACCGCGCCCGGCTGTAAGCGCCGCACCCCCGGGCCGGCGCCGCAGCCTGTAAGGCCGCGCCCCGCGAGGGGCCGGCGAACCAAGGTGGTACCACGGAAGCTTTCGGCTCCCGTCCTTGCAGGGGCTCGGCCCGGCAGGGGCGGGGGCTTTTCGCTTTCTTTCCGCCGTCCACACCAAAGGGAGGAAGTCATTTACCATGCCTGAACAGAAAAAGTTCTACATCACCACCCCCATCTACTACCCCAGCGACAAGCTGCACATCGGCCACAGCTACACCACCGTGGCCTGCGATGCGCTGGCCCGCTTCAAGCGGATGCAGGGCTATGACGTGATGTTCCTGACCGGCACCGACGAGCACGGCCAGAAGATCGAGGATAAGGCCACCGCCGCCGGCGTCCAGCCGAAGGAGTACGTCGACCGCATCGTCGCCACCGTCAAGGACCTGTGGAAGCTGCTGGACGTCAGCTACGACCGCTTCATCCGCACCACCGACGATTACCACATCGAGAGCTGCCAGAAGATCTTCACCAAGCTCTACGAGCAGGGCGATATCTATAAGGGCGAGTACGTCGGCCACTACTGCAAGCCCTGCGAGAGCTTCTGGACCGACAGCCAGCTGGTGGATGGCAAGTGCCCCGACTGCGGGCGCGAGGTCTACGACGCCCACGAGGAGGCCTACTTCTTCCGCACCGGCAAGTACGCCGACCGCCTGCTCAAGCTGTATGAGGAGAACCCCCAGTTCATCCAGCCCGAGAGCCGCAAGAACGAGATGATCG
>CALXGZ010000176.1 GCA_944387975.1 uncultured Faecalibacterium sp. | reverse complement strand
GGTGCAGGAAGGACCACGACCAGCGAAGATTTGGACGTTGGCATTGCCATGGAGGACAAAAATATTTTGTGGGTAGACGTAGCTCCCAGGTGCTTCGATCATATCCACGCCTGCACATCGGGAATATCTGGATGACCATAGCCAACAGCTGAACGAGCTTCAGAAAGGAGATAACGTTTAGGCGTATGACGGTAAAATGAAGGCTTTTGAACAGCAGAAAAAGAATGAAGGGCAAGGGCGTTACTCAACCCAATGTCATCCATCCCCAAAAAGCCGGAGAATATAAAATCGTGTTCGAACGCGGCTACCGGAAAGCCAGCGAGTTTGCCAGGTATACGGATATGTCTATAGCTTGGTGAACAATACAGACATCACACAGATGGTAAAGAACAACACAAAGCGGCGAGAAGAAAATTTCCCCGAATACGAAATCAATGGTCCACTGAACAATGTCCCGGCGCTATCGACCCGGCCCCCGAAAAAGGAACTGGACAAAGTGCTGGACGTCTGAGAGCTGGCGTCCCTCCAGCGACGCTGCACTAACAACAACCAAGTAACGATTCATGTGAATACCTATAGTGGAATTACCCCGACGAGAGTAAGGCACTGCAACGGGACTTTGCTGACCTTTATAAATGGACTACCCTGTAAGATAATGCGGGAAACAATATAGACCTTCGGGGGTACTGCCTGCTTGGGTGCAGGTGCAGGCGGCTGAATGGCATGGATAAACCAGGCTCACATTTTGTAAAAACGAGTCGAAAACACAGGTCTTTTTGCCAAAATCAAGATTACAAGGGGGTATAGCTGATTCGGGCGCAGCCGAAAAAAGCCCGTTGCTTTACGCCGCTTATGAAAAAAGAAAAGCCTTGAAAACGTAGTGTTTTCAAGGCTTTTCGGGTTTGGTGGAGATAAGCGGGATCGAACCGCTGACCTCTTGAATGCCATTCAAGCGCTCTCCCAGCTGAGCTATACCCCCATATTCACTTGGGCGTCGGGGCGGCGGTTCGTGGCTGCCGGCCGGCGACGTCAGTTATTATAGCAGAGGGGAGGGGAAATGTCAACACCTTTTTGGAAGAAATTTGCGCCGCGGGCGATTGACAGCCGCGCCGGCTGCGATTATACTTGAAAAAACAGAGGCGGCCGCCCTGGCCGCCGCGTGAAAGGCGGGTAAATTGGTATGAAAGTGAACGAAAAGAACCGGCTCATCCTCTTTGGGTCGCTGCTGATGGTCTCGGGCGCGGGGCTGGCCATCCTCTTCACCCTGTTTTGGGGGTACATCCTCCAGAACTCCCTCGCGGAGGCGGTGCAGCAGCTCCTGGCCGACCCGGCCTACGCCGCAGAGGTCGAGGCCGCCGGCCTGACCGGGGCCGACGTCGCCGGCACCATGCGCGGTCTGGTCTGGGTGCTGCTGGGGCTGGCGGTGGCCTTCAACGTGGTCAAGATCGTCGTGGGGGTGCTGGGCCTGCGCCGCACCGACCGCGCGTCCAACTTCTTCCTTGTGTGGGGCGTGGTGTTCCTGGTGTTCGGCGTGGGGGGCCTGCTGTTCAGCGGGGTGGCCTCCATCTTCGGCATGTGCGACCTGGCGGCTGGGCTGTTCGGGCCGGCGCTCTTCCTCTGGGGCGGCGTGCAGAACAAGCGGGCGGCCAAACGGCAGCTCGCCGCCGAGCGCGAGGCGGAGGAACAGGCGGCCGCCGCGTCGTCGGCCTGGCCCCCGGTGCGCAAAAACTGAACAGAAAAAACGACCCTCCGGCTTATGGCCGGGGGGCCGCTGTTTTTGGGGTCAGACGTTCGGCATCTGGGCGGTGGGCATCATCAGGACGCGGCCGGTGCCGCGGTAGACATTGACCAGACCCTCGCCCGAGGCGGCCGAGCCGATCAGGCTCTTGCCCGAGCGCTCGACGGTGAAGGAGAGGCTGCGGCTCCACGCGATGGCGAAGTTGCCGTCGATCTTGAGCACGTCGTCCTGGAGGGAGACCTCGATCAGCTCCTCCTTGGGGCAGTCCGACTCGACGCAGAACACCCCGCGGCCGTTCAGGCTGAGGTTGAACAGGCCCTCGTTGCCGGCCACCGCCGACGACAGGTTGGCGCGCATGACCGCCTTGTGCTGCAGGGTGGACTCACAGGCCAGGAACAGCCCATCGTCCAGCACCACCCCGCCGCCCCATTCGGCGGCGTCCAGCAGGATGAGGTGCTTGTAGGTCGGCTCCAGCACCAGCAGGCCGCTGCCCACATATTCGGGCTTGATGGCCGACTCGCCGGTGGCTTTGCCGCGGACGGCCTTGCTCAGCAGGTCGCCCACGCCCTTGAGGCCGGTGGTGGCGGACACGTCCCCCGCCATCCACTGCATACTGCCGGCCTGCACCGTGACCGGCGCGCGGTCCAGGTGACAGACCAGCTGCCGCTTGCGGATATTCATTTCGGCGCTGTAGTAGGCGGTGATGGCCGAGTGCGGGCTGACGCTCAGGTCCCGCTGGTACTCGACCACCTCGAAGGCGCCCAGCCGGTCGATGATGCGGACGTCGTCGTTATCGGTGAAGTTCCTGATCTGAAACATGGCTCTTGCCTCCTTATCAGCTCCATTGTAACAGGGAAGGGGCGATTTGGCAAGTTTTTCAAGCGAGAACTTTTCCGGACGGGAAGGCCGGACAGACGCAAAAAAAGCCCCGGACGTGACCTATGCGTCCGGGGCTGTTTTGCTTGTGGGGGGAGGGGCGCTCGTTTACTGTTTGTCCGTCAGGCTCATGGCGATGGCCTCGGGCGTGATGGGCAGCTCGTGGTGCCATACGCCGGTGGCGCGGTAGATGGCGTGGGTCAGGGCCGGGGCGGGGGTGTTGATGACGATCTCGCCGATGGATTTGGCCCCGAAGGGGC
>CALXGZ010000175.1 GCA_944387975.1 uncultured Faecalibacterium sp. | reverse complement strand
CAGCCAGCCGCCCAGAGCGCCCTTCCGCTTTTGGGTCCAGGGCTCCGCCCTGGTCGCTGTGGGTGGGTAGGGAGTCCAGAGGGGGTAGGGAGGGGGAGTCGAAACCCCCTCCCTCCCCCTCTGGCCCAGCGGAGCGCCCACGTTTTTATTCCCGTATAACCTTTGAGGTACAACATGAATCGATTGACAAAACGGCTGGCGGCGGTGCTGCTGCTGGCCGCCATCACCGCCGGCGCGGCGCTGCCTGCCGGCGCGATCAAGCTGCCCGAATGGCCCTTCCGCCACATTGACGTCGAGAGCATCGACCCCGGCGAATACGACGCCGAGATGGTGGTGGGCACCACCCAGCAGCTGAAACCCACCGTCTACCCCGAAAACGCCAGCGACCCGGCCGTCACCTTTGCCTCCGACGATATCAGCGTGGTGCAGGTGGCGGACAACGGCCTGATCGGCGCGGCCTCGGTGGGTACGGCGCGGGTGTCGGCCACCGCGGACGGCGTCACCATCTATTACGACATCACCGTCGTGCCCGACCCCTCCACCGTCGTGTCGGACATGGACGCGGCCCTCTCCGTCGAGGGCGAGCTCGCCGTGGGCGACGTGGCCAACATCTCGGTGTCGGTCAGCCCCTCTTCGGCGGCCGCGACGGCCACCGTCACCTTCGCCTCCTCGAACGAGGCGGTCGCCACCGTCAATAACTTCGGGCGCGTCACCGCGGTGGGCAAAGGCACGGCCAACATCACCGTTACCTGCGGCGACATCGTGCGCACCGTCAGCGTGACGGTGTACATCCCCACCGACGGCATCCACCTGAACACCAATTACCTGGTGCTCAAGCCGGGCGAGACGGCCCAGATCACCGGCAGCGTCACGCCCTCCACCGCGCCGCAGGGGCTGACCTTCCGCTCCAGCGACCGCAGCGTCGCCACCGTCAGCGGCGGCGGCACGGTCACGGCGGTGGGCACGGGTTCCACCTCCATCATCGTGTCCAACGGCGACTCGTCCAGCATGGTCACGGTGATCGTCAACCGCGGCGCGGCGGGCGGCGCATCCAGCGGCGGGGGCGCGTCCTCCGGTGATGGCGGCGCGTCCAGCCAGCCCGAGGCCGCGGCCGACCCCATCATCCAGCAGATCAACGACGCCCAGGGCGACCTTGTCAACCTGCACCAGGCCGACGTGCCGCGCATCACCAGCGCCATGCTGGACGCGCTGCGCCGCACCGGCAAGCAGCTCAGCGTCACCGGCGAGGGCTATATCCTGACCATCAACGGCGCGGACATCCGCAACACCCAGAACGAGCTGGACACCGCCGTCGCCTTTGCGCCCAGCGCCACCGAGGACGGCGTCGAGTTTACCCTGAACGCTGGCAGCGCGATGCCCTGCACCGTCAGCCTGACCCTGACCGGCGGCAACGAGGCCTACAGCCGCCTGTACCTCTACAACGAGGCCACCGGCCAGTGGCAATACCTGAACAGCTATGCCGGCGGCATCGTCACCACCGACACGGCCGGCCGTTACCTGCTGACGAACGACACCCTCACCTTCATCCACATGAACCCCTACGTCCTGATCGCGGCCGGCGCGGTGCTGGTGGCCATCATCGTGGTGTACATCGTGGTCAAAAAGCGGTACTGGTTCTGGTGATGCAGGCCATCCATATAGAATCTTACCATCCCTCCGGCAAGCAAAGCCCCGCCTCCTACCCAGGAAGCGGGGCTTTGTGCTTCTTATTTGATCCCCAGCATTTTGTGCAAGCGGGGCTGCCACAGCAGCTTGTACAGGCGGGCGAGGTTCACCAGCGCGCGGTCGAACAGCAGGAAGGCCACGTTGCCCAGCAGCAGCGTCGCCCCCGCCAGGGCCAGGGCCGCCAGCTCGAAGGCTGCGCTCCCCTCCCCTGCCGCAAACAGCAGGTACAGCAGCCCGTATAAGGCCAGCACCGCGCCGTTGCACAGCACCAGCTTCGCCGCGGCGCGCAGCACAGCGGGGCGCAGGCGGTCCAGCCCCGGCTTGACGAGGGGGTAATAGCCCAGCAGCGCCGCAAAGACGAGGGCCGTCTCCTTGTCCGGCACGAAGAGCAGCCCCAGCAAAGCGGCGGCCCCGTAGGCCGTCCAGGCCCAGCGGCGGCCGCATTCCAGCGCCACCGCCCCAATCAAAATGCCCCCGGCCGCGGGGGCAATGAACATCGCCACGGGGATCACGGCTCCCAGCAGCATCAGCACCACCGAGACGGCCACCGCCATGCCGCACAGCGCGACCGCCCAGCTCTGGCCGGCGCGCCCCTTCATGAGGGCAGCTCCCAGCGCAGGTCCCAGCCGCCGTGCTCGAGCGGGTCGACCTCGTCGCGCAGGCCCAGGATCATGATGTTGTCCAGCAGGCTGCGGTTCAGCTTGACGTCCATCAGGGTGTACACCCGGGACAGGTCGTTGATCGAGGCGATGGCCTGGCGGCGGGCGTTCTCCCGCGCGGCCTCGCGGCTGAGGCCGTTGGCCAAAAAGACGTTGTAGCGGTCTTCCTTCTGGTCGCGCTCGTGGCGCTCGGCCTTATCCAGCAGATAGAAGGCCTTGCCGATGCAGCTGCCGATGTAGCGCATGTTCTTGCGCTGGACGGGGTCGTCCGGGGCCAGCACCGAGAACAGCGCCCCGTAGACGTTGCTCATCGGCTCGGAGGCGACGGCGTAGTTCTGGCCGCGCAGCTGCTGCTGGGCGGCTGCCTGGGCCTGCTGCTGGCAGAAGATGCGCTCGAGGGCGGGCTCCTCCTGGGCGGCCTTGTGGTAGGCGGCCTGCAGGGTCAGCTTCTGGCTCATGCGCTCGAGCTGCTGGCCGAGGGGCAGCTCCTCGTTGCGGCGGTCTTGCAGGCGGTGCCAGCTCATCAGCACCTCGATCTGGGCGGCCAGGCGTATGCCTTTGGTCTGGCACATGAGCGGCACCCGGGACAGGCTGCCCGGCAGGCGAACGTCCCGGCAGGTGGCCTGGCGGCCGGCCAGGCTGTCGGCCAGCAGGGCCATCACGCCGCCCTTGTGGGCCAGCGCGCCGTAGGGCATCATGCCGTAATCCAGGTAGACCTGGTACTTCACCCCGCGCATGTAGCGCAGGTATATGTTGTAATCCCGGATCGAAAGCTCCGGCAGATAGGGGTGGAGTCTGCCTGTCATCATGGCCCATGCCTCCCATGCCGCAAAACCCGCGCCCGCGGGCCGCCGCAATGTGCTGAAAACGCTGTCAAACGGCCGCGCCGCGGGCTGCGGCTGCCGGCCGGGGCCCTGCCGGGCCCAGAATCTGCCTCTAGTATAATCGATTTTGGTCCAAGATGCAATTCCTATTTGAAAACTCTTTCAGTTTGTCGCAACAAAAATCCTTCCCACTTGTCCATATAGGCTGATTTTTCTTGTACGTGCGTCAAACTGCCCTGCTTCCATTTCCTGAGCTATTTTCCCCTATTTTCAGGGCTCATTTGTCCTTTATTTGTCGCGGCGGGGGCCTTTGCCGCCCCCGGCGTGGCCGCCTTTGGGCTGCGGGTGGCCGCGCCGCCCGTCGAAGCCCTCCTTCGAGAGGGCCGGCATCGGCTTTGCGGGCCGGGCGGCCGGGGCGTCGTAGTACATGTACACCTGGCAGGGGATCATGCCGTTGTACATTTTGCGGCGCTTGGCGGCGCGGCGGCCGTAGTGGGCCTCAAACTCCATATCCGCGGTGATGACGTAGACCCCGGCGCAGGGGTGCGCCTCCATCTGGCGGCCGAAGGTCTGGGCCAGGCGGGCCGCGCCGTCGATGGTGCTCATGCGCTCGCCGTAGGGCGGGTTCGTCAGCACGATGGCCTCGGGCCGCGGGGCGAAGTCCTTGACGTCGGCCACCTCGAAGCGGCAGCGCTTGTCGACGCCGGCCAGGCGCGCGTTCGCCCGGGCCAGCTCGATGGCGGCGGGGTCGACGTCGTAGCCGAAGCCCTCGAAGGCGGCGTCCTGCTTGATCTCCGCCAGGGCCTTCTGGCGCTGCACGGCCCAGACGTCCGGCGGCACGAAGCTGTAGCGCTCGGCCGCAAAGCGCCGGTGCAGGCCGGGGGCCATGTTCAGGGCCTTTTGCGCCGCCTCGATGACCAGGGTGCCGCTGCCGCAGAAGGGGTCCTCCACCACGCTGTCGCGGCGCACGCGGCCCAGGTCCGCGATGGTGGCGGCCAGCGTCTCGCGCAGGGGGGCCTCCATCGCGTTGCGGCGGTAGCCGCGCTTGTGCAGGCCCTCGCCGCTGGTGCCCAGCATGATCTCGCACTGGTCCTTCCGCAGCAGGAACTGCACGCGGTACTCGCTGCCGCTCTCGGGCAGCAGGCTGGTGCGGTGCCCGTGCATCAGGCGCTTGACGATGGCCTTTTTGATGATGCTCTGACAGGCCGGCACGCTGGACAGCTTGCTGTTCAGCGACGAGCCCTTGACCGGGAAGGCCGCGTCGGCGGGCAGCAGCTCCTCCCAGGGGATGGCGTAGACGCCGTCGAAGAGCGCGTCGAAGGTGTCGGCCCGGTAGCTGGCCAGCAGCAGCAGAACCCGCTCGACCGTGCGCAGGTTGAGGTTGGCGGCGGCGATCAGCTCCGCCCCGCCCCGGAAGCTCAGCCGCCCGTCGCTGACGCGCAGGTCTTCGGCGCCCAGGCGGCGCAGCTCAAAGGCGGCGGTGGCCTCACAGCCGAAAAAGCAGGGCGCGATCAATTCATAGCTTGCAGACATGGTACATCCTTTCTCTGTTGCGGCGTCAAAACAGGCCCGCCCCAAGCGGCGCGCAAGGATGGCTTGCACTTCTCCCGCTGCGGGGCAGGCCCGGTGTGTTCGTATCAGGGTTGCGGCGGCTCAGCGCCCGCCGCGCCGCCCGCGCGAGGCCGAAGCGCCCCGGCGGCCGCCCGACTCGTGGTCGAGGTCCGCCAGCTTCGCTTCGCTCTGGCTCTTGAAGCGGCTCATCATATCCTCAAAGGACAGGTTGTCGCTTTTGGCGGGGGGCTTGGGCTGCCAGACCCGCGGCCCCTCGTCCCGGGGGGGACGCTTGCCGCCGCGGGGCGCGCCTGCACGGCCCTCCCTCGGGCCGCCCGGCCGGCCGCCGCGGCCGCCCTCCCGCGCGGGACGCTCCGGCGGGGGCAGCAGCTGCTTGATGGACAGCGCGATCTTGCCCTCGGGGGAGATGCCGATCACCTTCACCTTGACGGTCTCCCCTTCGTGGAGCACCGCCGCGATATCCTGCACATAGGCGTTGGACACCTCCGAGATGTGGACCATGCCCACCTTCCCCTCAGGGAGGGACACAAACGCGCCGAACGGCTTGATGCCGGTGACCCGGCCTTCCAAAACATTACCGACCTCTATCAAAGTTTCTACCCTTTCTTGCCCAAAATAGCCCAAAGATGTTGTTCCCGGGCCCCGCCGCAAACGGGACTCAGTTACCCGAGATATCCACGATGATCCGCTCGTTGGGGGCCGCATAGCCGTAGGAATCCCGCGCGATCCACTCGACGATCTCGTCGGGGTCGCCGCTGAGGATGCGTTCCAGCTCCTCGTTTTCCGACTGCTGCTGGGCGATCTGCTCGTTCAAAGCGTCCAGCTCCGCCTGTTTGGAGCTGATGGTCACCTGGTTCGATACATAGGCCGCCAGCATGCTGAGCAGCAGCAGGATGAAGAACAGGCGGCTGACCGCCCACCACAGCGTTTTTGCTTTTTTACGGGTCCGTGCCATTCCGTCCGCCTCCAATGGATCAGACTTGCGTACAACCTGCCGGTTATACGTTTGAATTATACAACAGATGCGGCGGGTTTGGCAAGTTCTTTTTTTGCGTTTCTGCCGCCTTTTTTGCCGCTTTTTGGGCGCGGCGGGCCCTGAGGGCCGCCCGGGCCGGCGCAAGGCAGCGCCGCCCCAGCCAGGCCGCCCCGGCGCGCCAGGGCCACAGCAGCAGCCGCCACGCCCGCCCGGCCAGCGGCCCCAGCAGGCTGTGGGCCGCCGCGGCCCCCGCAAAGCCCGCCGCCGCCATGTACCAGCGCAGGCTGCCGGCGTCGCTGTAGCCGGCGGCGTAGCTCTGCAAAAACAGCAGCAGCATGCCCACCAGAGCCATATCCGGCAGCACCGCGCCGCGCCCCCTGCCCGGGGCCAGGGCGCGCAGCGCGCCCACCAGCGCCCCCAGGTAGAGGCAGCAGGCGATCTCCCGCCCCGCCTGCCAGGGGGCCAGAATGGGGGCCATCAGCGCGCAAGGCGGCGCAGAAAGCCGCCCGGGCTGCGGGCCTCGGCGTATTCCAGCGTGTCGATGCGGCCCGCCAGCTTCGCCTCGCCCTTTTCCAGGTCCAGGGCGGTGACGCTCAGCTCCGCGCCGGTCAGGTACAGCACGCAGCCCGCCAGCGCCAGCGCCGCGCCCTCGGCGTCGCAGCGCAGCACGCGCCGCACCCCGGTGACGGTCAGGCGGCTGCGCCCTTCCAGGATCAAGTCATGGGGCGCGGCCGCGGCCGGCCCGGCGGTCTTTGCTTCCATCCCCTCGCCTCCCCGCGTCGTTCGTCACTGACAGACTATGCGGCGGGGCGGGCGCTTTATTCCGGCGCGCCCTCGGAGATGATCTCGTACATCTCGCGGGCCACGTCCTTCGTGCGGGGCTCGGCGTCCGACAGCACCCGCACCTTGACGGGCCGGTTGCCGAAGGTGATCTCGATCACATCGCCGGGCGCGACGGCGGCCGAGGCCTTGGCCACCTTGCCGTTGATCAGGATGCGGCCGGCGTCGGCCACCTCGTTGGCCACGGTGCGCCGCTTGATCAGGCGCGAGACCTTCAAATATTTATCCAATCGCATGGGGGTATCCTCCTTCGATACGCAAAAAGCTGCCGGCCGTCCGCACGGGGCGGACCCTTCCGGCAGCGGGTGGTGTTCGTCTGGGGTTTAGAGGGAATCCTTCAGCGCCTTGCCCTGCTTGAAGACGATGCTGCGGGACGCGGCGATGGTGATGGGCTCCTGCGTGCGGGGGTTGATGCCCTGGCGCTCGGCGCGCTCGCGCACTTCAAAGGTGCCAAAGCCCGAGATGGTGACCTTTTCCCCGTTGGCGAGGGCCCGGCTGAGGGCCTCGAACACGGCGTTCACCGCCTTGTCGGCGTCCTTCTTAGTCATGTCGGTGTTTGCCGCGACCTGCGCGGTCAGATCAGCCTTGGTCATAAAATGGTACCTCCCAATCATGTTCTGTTCAATGGTCGTCCCGGCCGCCTTCCAGCGCCCGGCAAAACGCCTTGGATGCAAATGTCAGCGCTTCCTCCGCATCGAGGCCGGCCGCCCGGATGGACCCCACCGCGGCGAACAGCAGCGCGCCCGCGGCGCGGGCCTGTTCGTCCTGCGCGACGCCGGGCTGCGCGGCCTCGCGCCAGGCTGCGGCGGCCCGGTCCAACGCGGCCAGGGCCTCCGCCTCGTCCGCCGGGCCGATGCCGTGGCCGGCGGCCCGCTTTTGCAGCTTCTGCGCGCGCATCAGGGCCGGCAGCGTGGCCGGGACGCTGTCCAGCTCGTCGGCCAGGGTGCGGCGGCCCTTTTCCTTATTTTTGAGCGCGTCCCAGCCGTTTATACCGGCGTTGCGCTCTGCCGCCGGGGCGAAGACGTGGGGATGCCGGTAGACCAGCTTTTCGCACACTTCGCGGCAGATATCCTCGAAGGTGCTGCGGCCCTGCTCTTCCTCCAGCACGGCGTGGAAGGCCACCTGCATCAGCACGTCCCCCAGCTCTTCCCGCAGCAGCTGCGGGTCGTCGGCGTCGATGGCCTCCAGCGCCTCGCAGGTCTCCTCCAGGAAGTTTTTGCGGATGGACTGATGGGTCTGCGCCCGGTCCCAGGGGCAGCCGTCCGGCCGCCGCAGGATGCGGACGATCTCTACCAGGTCCTCCGCGGTATAGTGCTGCTTTTCCGGCCAGTCGATCATGGGGCGCGTCTCCTTTTCTGCCGGCGGGCTCGGCCTGAATCCGAACTCATTCTACCTTATACGCCGGCGTTTTGCAAGTGTTTATGCCGTTTTTTCTCAAATTTTCCGCCCGGCGCGCCAAAGCGCAAAGCCGCAAAAGGCGCCCCCCTCGCAGGGAGCGCCCAAAGCCTTTACCTGGTCACAGCTGCGCGCCGCACTTGGTGCAGAACAGCGCGTCGGGGGCCACCTCGGCGCCGCACTGGGGGCAATACTTTTTCGCGTCTGCGTCCGCTCCGGCGGCCGGCGCTTCGGGGGCGCTGTCCGCCTCGTCCTGGACGGGGTCGGCCATGACGTCGGCCAGGTCGGCCTCCGCCTCGGCGGCCGCGTGCTCCACCTCGGTGGCCTCGGCGGGGGTCAGCTTGGCCTTCAGCTGGCGGTTCTCCTGCTCGATCGAATCGATCATGTCGATGTATTTGTCCACCAGGGGCTGGTTCTCCTCGTTGCCCTTGGCCAGGCTGTACACCAGCGCGCCCAGCTGGCGCTGGGCCTTGGCGATCTTGGCCTGGTTGGAGAGGATCTTCGCCTGGGTCTTGCCCTTTTCGGTCAGGTCGCTGGCGACGCTGACGCCGATCTCCACATATTCACGGCTCTTGGCCAGGATGGTATCCTTCCATTTCTCTGCATCCATCATCAAAGACACCTCGCTTGTCCTTCAGTCTCGGTCCGGGGCGGGGCGCAGCCCGCCCGCTGTGTATAGAAGTAGTATACCGCACTTTGCGGCGGGATGCAACAAGTTGGGCGCAGCTTTTACAGTTTCATGATAGTTTTGCAACAAACTTTTTGCAACTTGCCCTATGCCGCCCCGCTCAGCGGTAGAATTCCCGCAGCATGGCCCCCTCGGGGATCAGCGCGCGGCCCAGCGGGTCCACATGCTCGAAGCGGCGGGCCGTCTCGTCCCACATCTCGGTGTAGATGCTGTCGGGCGACATCACGCGGCCCACCTCGGGCAGCAGCCCGGCGATGATGGCCAGCTCGTAGGTAAAGGCGGTGTCCAGCAAAAAGTCCGCCGTGTTCTTGAAGCCCTTGATGTAGCGCGTCTCGCCGTCAAGCACGCGCTCCCACATGGCGAGGGTCTTTTCCGGGCTGCGGCCGCGGGTGGCGGCGTCCCGCAGCACGCGGCGGCACAGGCGGATATCCTGGGTGCTGATCAGGCGGCGGCCCTCCTGGCAGTACTCCTCCCGCAGGCCGGCGTAGATGCGGTAGACATGCCCCGCGGGCACCAGGCTGGTCAGCATGGGGTTGAGGGCGTGGATGCCCTCGACGATGCACACGCCGCCGGCCAGGTCGATGGCCTCGGTCTCCTCCGCGCGCTCCTCCCGGACGAAGTCGTAGGTGGGCAGCACGGTGTGGTCGGTCTGGCTCAGCTCCTGCAGGCACTGGCGCACCAGGGGCATATCCAGGGTATCGGGGTGCTCGTAGTCGAGCGTGCCGTCGGGCATTTTGGGGTAATACTCCGACCCGCGGAAAAAGTTGTCCAGGCTGATGACCTGGGCCGGGGTGCCCAGCTCCCGCAGGGCGGCGGCCAGCTTGTGGGAGGTGGTGGTCTTGCCGCTGGCCGAAGGGCCCGTCAGCATGATGATCTTGGCCCCCGACTGGCGGACCTTGCGCGCCGCGTAGCGCAGCCGCCGGGCATAGCTGGCCTCGCAGGCGGCTGCCAGCTCCGGGCCGCTGCGGGCCGCCACATTGCACAGGTCGATCTCCACCAGGCGCTTAGGTACCCAAATCGTGATCATAAAAAGCAGCCACTCCTTTTTTGCGCTCGAGGACTTCGTCGAAGCGCTGAATGTATTCGTTGGGATACTTGAAGTTGAAGATGCGCTGCATCCTGTGGCCGGCGGCGTCCACCAGCTTGGTGCTGCCGCCCGCCCCCGCCGAGAGGATGGTCTGCACTTCCTCCATGATGTAGATGTTGTAATAGCCCTCTTTGCCCGGCTTGCTCCAGCCCACGTTCTCGAGGTTTTGCAGGGTGTTCTTCTGCCGGTAGAGGTAATAGGGGCGGTAGCCGGCGGCGGGCAGCAGGCTGCACCGCTCCAGCATGGCGGCCACGTCGGCGTAGGCGTTGTCCTCCTGGTCCTCCATCACGATGCGGGAGGCCCGCTTGAGCGTCAGGGTGTGGACGGTGATGTTCTCGGGGTCAAGCCCGATGGCGGTGCGCAGGCTGTGCGCAAAGCCCTCCACCGTGTCCCCCGGCAGCCCGGCGATCAGGTCCATGTTGATGTCGCTGTGGCCGGCAGCGCGGGCCGCGGCGTAGCAGTCGAGGATGTCCTGCGCGGTGTGGCGGCGGCCGATGCGGGCCAGCACCTCGTCCGAGAAGCTCTGGGGGTTGATGGAGATGCGCGTGGCCCCGTACTCCTTGATGACGGCCAGCTTTTCGGCGTCGGTGCAGTCGGGGCGGCCGGCCTCGACGGTGTATTCGTCCAGGCCCTCCAGGGGGAAGTTCGCCCGCACCGCGCCCATCAGCTGGCGCAGCTGCGCCGCCGACAGGCTGGTGGGCGTGCCCCCGCCGATGTAGACCGTCTGCAGGCGCAGCCCGGCCCGTTCGGCCTCGGCGCGGATGGCCTCCAGCTCGCGGCAAAGGCAGTCCACATAGGGCTGCACCAGCTTGCGGTCGCGGTCGAGGTTGCAGCTGACGAAGCTGCAATAGCTGCACCGCGACGGGCAGAAGGGGATGCCGATGTAAAGGCTGTAGGCTTTGGGCTCCGCCCCGCGGCGGAGGATGGGCTCCTGTAGATCGGCGATGGCCCGGGCCATGCGGTATTTTTCCTGCGAGCAGTCGAAGCGCTCAAGGAAGAGGCGGTCGATGTCCTCTTCGCGCCAGCCGGCCGCGCGCTTGTCGTGGATGAGGCGGACGGGCCGCACGCCGGTCATCTTGCCCCAGGGCGGGCGCAGGCCGGTCCACGCCCGCAGCAGGCCGTAGGCCAGGCTGGCCAGGGCGAACTCGGGGCTCATCCCGTCCCCGGGCGCGGGCAGCGGCGCGGTGACGGTCCTGCCGCGGCCCTGCTCCTGCACGGTCACGGCCAGGCCCTCGGGCCCGCAGCTGGCCCAGAGGTGGTCCTCCCCTTCGGCGGGCGGGGTCAGGGTAAGGGGCGCCATCGGGTAAAAGAGGCGGACCAGATGCTCGACATCATAGCCCGAGGGCAGCCCGGTGATATAGATCTTCATGATGGTATCAATCCTGTTTGCATGCGCTTCTGATATACCAGTTGTGTTTCAGCTCCTGCCCAAAGCTGGACAGGTCCCCGTGCCCGGGCAGGACCTGCGCCTTTTCCGGGACGGGCAGGCCGGCCAGCTTGCGCAGGGACTCGTTCATCTGGCGGGCGCTGCCGCCGGGCAGGTCGGTGCGGCCGATGCTGCCCGCAAAAAGCGTGTCGCCGGTGAAAAAGTAGCTGCCGCACAGCAGGCAGACGCTGCCGGGGGTGTGGCCGGGGGTGTGCCAGACGGTAAAGCGCAGCTCGCCCACTTCGATCACGCCGCCCTCCTCATAGCCGCTGTCGGCCGCCTGCAGGGGGAAGAACTGCCCGCCGCCGAGGTCGGCCTTCTCGCACCAGAGCTTGGCCTGCCACTGCTTTTGCAGCGCGGCGGCGCTGCCCACGTGGTCGTAGTGGCCGTGGGTGCAGAAGATGTCGGTCAGGGTGGCGTTCTCCTTTTTCAGCAGCGCGTTGTAGTCCTCCGCGGCGGCGGCCGGGTCGATGACGGCGGCGCGGCCGCTGTCTGAGATCAGCAAAAAGGTGTTGGTGTACATGGGCGCCTCGCCCACCACATGGTATGCCTTCATCTCATTCTCCCTTCTTCCATTCGTCGGTATCCATCACGATGGTGCAGGGCCCCTCGTTGACCAGCGACACCTGCATCGCCGCGCCGAACTCCCCGTGCTGGATCTCTTTCAGGCCCTGCTTTTGCATCTCGGCGAGGAAAAGCTCGTAGGCCTCGACCGAGAGCGGGGGCTTGGCGGCCCGGATAAAGCTGGGACGCATCCCCTTTTTGGTGTCCCCGTACAGCGTGAACTGCGAGACCACCAGCGCCGAATAGCCGTTGTCGCGGGCGCTGCGGTTCAGCTTGCCGTTCTCGTCGTGGAAGATGCGCAGCCCGGCGCACTTTTCGGCAAAGCGGGGCACCATGTCCAGCGTGTCGGTGTCCTTCACCCCGAAGAGGATGACCAGCCCGGGGCCGATGGCGCGCGGCTCGCCCCCGTCCACCCGCACGCTGGCGGAGGATACAGCCTGTATCACAGCTCTCATACTTAACTCCTTGTAACCTTGAGCACGTCTCTGATCTTGCCCAGCCGCGCGACGACGCGGTCGACGTGGTCGGTGTTGTTGATGCCGATCGTCAAATTGACGATGCCGTAGTTCTCGGCCTGGCGGGCGTTCATGTTGTAGATGGGCACCCGCATGTCGGACAGCGCGTTCAGCACGTCCTTGAGCAGGTCGTTGCGGTCCAAAGCCAGGATCTCGAGGCCGGCCTTGTAGCTCTCCTTGACGCTGTCGGCCCAGTAGGCCTTGACCCAGCGGGGGGCGTTGGCGGGGTCCTTCATGCTGGACAGCGCGTTGACGCAGCTGGCCTTGTGGATGGACACGCCGAAGCCCCGGGTGATGAAGCCCACGATGGGGTCGCCGGGCAGGGGGTTGCAGCACTTGGCGAACTTGATGGGCGTGTTGTCGAAGCCTTCCACCACCACGCCGTCGGTGGAGTGCACCTTGCGCAGGTCCACCTTGGGCAGCTCGGGGGCGGGGGCCTCGGCGGCCTTCAGCTTCTGGTACTCCTCCTTGAACTTGGGCATGCAGTTGGCGATGGTGATGCCGCCGTAGCCGATGGCCGCGTACAGGTCCTCGGCGCTGTTCTGGCGCATGCGGCGGCAGCAGCCGCCCACGAACTCGTCCAGCTTGTCGTCCGGCATGACGATGCCCTCGCGGCGCAGCTCCTTGGCCAGGGCGTCGCGCCCTTCGGCGATGTTCTCGTCGCGGCGCATCTTCTTGAACCAGTTGCGGATCTTGCTTTTGGCCTCGCTGGTCTTGACGATCTTCAGCCAGTCGCGGCTGGGGCCCTTGTCGGCCGGGCCGAGGATGACCTCGATGATCTCGCCGGTGGCCACCACGTGGTCGATGGGCACCATGCGGTTGTTCACCTTGCAGCCCACCATGCGGTTGCCCACCGCCGAGTGGATGGCATAGGCGAAATCGATGCAGGTGGCCCCGGCCGGCAGGTTGATCACGTCCCCCTTGGGCGTAAAGGCAAAGACCTCCTCGGGCAGAAGGTCGCTCTTGAGGTCGTGCAGCAGATTGCCCGAATCCTCAGACACGCGCTGGTTCTCCAGCAGCTGGCGCACCCAGGCCAGGCGCTCGTCCAGCTTGTCGTGGCCGCCCAGGCCCTCCTTGTACTTCCAGTGGGCGGCGACGCCGTACTCGGCCTGTTCGTCCATCTGGCGGGTGCGGATCTGCACCTCGAAGGGGATGCCCTCGTGCCCGA
>CALXGZ010000174.1 GCA_944387975.1 uncultured Faecalibacterium sp. | reverse complement strand
ACGTGCCCGTCGGCATGCCCCTGGGCCAGATCGCCGTCGGCTGCGTGGCGGCCATCCTCGTCACCAAGCAGCTGTTCGGCGGCATCGGCATGAACTTTGCCAACCCCGCCCTGGTCGGCCGCATCGTCCTGTTCGTCAGCTTTGCCTCCGAGATGAACGCCTGGGTCTACCCCGACGCGGCGGTGGACCAGCTGGCCAGCGCCACCCCGCTGCAGGTGGCCGACCCCGGTAAACTGAGCCTGCTGGACCTGTTCATGGGCATCCACGGCGGCGTGCTGGGCGAGACCTGCGCCCTGGCCATCGTGCTGGGCTTCGTGTACCTGGTGCTCACCCGCACCATCAGCCCCGCCATCCCCGTCAGCTACGTGGGCAGCATGTTCGTGTTCTACCTGATCGCCACCGGCGACATCCACGAGAGCCTGGTCCAGGTGCTGAGCGGCGGCCTGCTGTTCGGCGCGGTCTTTATGGCCACCGACTACGTCACCAGCCCCTTTACCCTGAAGGGCAAGCTGTTCTACGGCGTCTGCCTGGGCCTGGTCACCTTCGCCATCCGCTACTGGGGCAGCTACACCGAGGGCGTGTCCTTCGCGCTGCTGTTCATGAACCTGTGGGTGCCCTTCATCAATGACGCCACCCGCCAGACCCCGTACGGCTATGTCAAGCCGGCCAAGAAGGCAGGAAAGGAGGGCGCTGCGAAATGACGAAATCTTCGAATTGGGAGAGCACCATCAAGCCCATCCTGGTGCTGACGCTCAGCTCGCTGGTGGCCAGCCTGATGCTGGCGCTGGTCAACTCGGTCACCGCGCCCGTCATCGAGGCCAACCAGAGGGCCGCCACCCTGGTGGCCTACGTGGAGGTGCTGCCCTCCGTCTCGGACGCAGCCGAGCTTGAGGAGATCACCGACTACACCACCGCCGGCATCACCGGCGCGGTGCGCGCGCCCGACGGCTCCATCGCCGTGCAGGCCTCCGAGAGCGGCTACAACGGCGGCATGATCAACGTCATCCTCGGCTTCGACGCCGCGGGTACCGTCACCGGCATCCACGTCGACGCCTCGAGCCAGACCAGCGGCATCGGCACCAACGTGGCCGAGGCCGATTACCTGGCCCAGTTCGACGGGCTGACCGCTGAGGCGAACATCGCCAAGGGCCAGGGCTACGACGCCGTGGCCGGCGCGACCTATTCGACCGACGCGCTCTTCGCCGCCATCAACGACTGCATCAACTGCTTCAACGAGCTCGCATAAAGGAGGCTGAATCAATACAATGGCACAAGAAAAAGTCTCCAAGGTAAGCATCCTTACCAATGGTATCATCAAGGAGAACCCCGTCCTGCGCCTGGTGCTGGGCACCTGCTCGACCCTGGCGCTGACGACCTCGGTCTCGAACGCCTTCGGCATGGGCGCGGCCTTCACCTTCGTGCTGGTGCTGTCCAACGTGCTGATCGCCATGCTGCGCAACGTCATCCCGGCCAAGGTCCACCTGCCCTGCTACATCGTCATCATCGCCAGCTTCGTCACCGTCGTGCAGATGGTGATGCAGGCCTTTACCCAGAGCCTGTACGACGCGATGGGCGTGTTCATCCCGCTGATCGTCGTCAACTGCATCATCCTGGGCCGCGCCGAGATGTTTGCCTGCAAGAACACCGTGGTCGACTCGGCCATCGACGGCGTGGGCATGGGCATCGGCTACACCCTGACGCTGCTGCTGATGTCCACCATCCGCGAGATCCTGGGCAACGGCACGTGGCTGGGCTTCCAGGTCATGCCCGAGGGCTACGTCCCCATCGGCATCATGACCCAGTCCCCCGGCGCCTTCCTCTGCTTCGGCCTTTTGATGGGCCTGTGCGTTTGGGTGGAGGAAAAACTGGACGCCCGCATCGAGCGCAAGATCGGCTGCCAGCCCATCAAGGACCTGCAGGAAGGAGAGGATAACAAATGATCGTCAAACTTGCGGCCATCTTCTTCAGCATGATCCTCGTCAACAACTACGTGCTGGTGAAGTTCCTTGGCATCTGCCCGTTCCTGGGCGTCTCCAAAAAACTGGACTCTTCGCTGGGTATGTCGGGCGCGGTCATCTTCGTCATGTTCATGGCGACGGCCGTCACCTTCCCCATCCAGATCTTCGTGCTTGACCCGGCGGGGCTGGGCTATTTGCAGACCATCGTGTTCATCCTGGTCATCGCGGTGCTGGTGCAGTTCATCGAGATCTTCCTGAAAAAATACATGGTCTCGCTGTACAACGCCCTGGGCGTGTACCTGCCGCTGATCACCACCAACTGCTGCGTGCTGGGCGTGGCCATCCTGGTCGTGGACGACTACGGCGGGGATGTGGCCACCCTGGGCTTCGCCTGGGCCTACATCGAGTCGCTGGTCTGCGCCGTGGGCGCGGGCGTCGGCTTTATGCTGGCGATGTGCATGTTCAGCTGCGTGCGCAAGCGCGTGGAGGTGTGCGACGCCCCCGGCCCCATGAAGGGCCTGCCCATCACCCTGGTCGCCGCGGCGATCACCAGCCTGTCCTTTATGGGCTTTGGCGGCATCGTCGAGAACCTGTTTAACGTCACACTGTAAGGGAGGAGGAAACGGAATATGAGTATCGTATTGGCTGTTGTCCTCTGTACCGTCGTGGGCGCGCTGGGCGCGGTGATCC
>CALXGZ010000173.1 GCA_944387975.1 uncultured Faecalibacterium sp. | reverse complement strand
CCTGGATGGCCTCCGACATCGAGCTGGCCCGCCAGCTGGCCGAGAGCGCCCTGGGCACCTTTGAGTGGATGCGCGACGGCCTGGGCCTGAACGCCCCCTCCGGCGAGGGCGCGGGCAGCGACCTGTTCACCGTTCTGGGCGCCATGTGGCCCCGCACCCACCCGGTCGAGACCAGCACCGAGCTGATCGACAAGCTGCGCGACGTGGCTGAGGCCGCCGGCGTGACCATCTACACCGAGACCGCCGCCACCAGCCTGCTGACCGACGACAGCGGCCGCGTCGTTGGCGCGACTGCCGAGCAGGCCAACGGCACCAAGATTACCATCAACACCACGAAGGGCGTCGTGCTGGCCAGCGGCGGCTACTGTGCGAACCCCGCCATGGTCAAGGAGTACGATAAGTACTGGGGCGACGACCTGTCCGACCACACCCTGACCACCAACGTGGGCACCAACGAGGGCGACGGCATCATCATGGCCCAGGCCATCGGCGCCGACGTCGTGGGCATGGAAGTGGCGCAGATGATGCCCTCTTCCTCGCCGCTGAAGGGCACCATGACCGACGGCGTCTGGGGCGACGCTTCGGAGCAGATCTGGATCGACGGCGAGGGCAACCGCTTCGTCGACGAGTATGCCGAGCGCGACGTCCTGGCCAAGGCCTCGCTGGCGCTTGAGGACGGCATCTTCTACATCATCTACGCCGGCGTCGCCGGTGAGGACGGCCTGCTGAAGGGCGCAAGCCTCGATCAGGCGATGTTCGGCACCACCATCCAGGATATGGTCGACAACGGCCACGTCTGGTACGGCGACACCCTGGCCGAGCTGGCTGAGGCCAGCGCCACCAGCGCCGGCGGCGCTGCCCCCGCCTTCACCGAGGAGGCCCTGCGCAGCACCATCGAGAAGTACAACAGCTACGTTGAGGCGCAGGAGGACCCCGACTTCCACAAGGAGGTCCTGGCCGGCGCGATCGACATCGAGGCCATCGAGGCCGACCCCAACGTGGGCTACGTCATCTCCCCGCGCAAGGCTTCGCTGCACCACACTATGGGCGGCCTGAAGATCGACCCCGAGGCCCAGGTGCTGAACACCGAGGGCGAGGCCATCCCCGGCCTGTGGGCTGCGGGTGAGGTCACCGGCGGCATCCACGCGGGCAACCGCCTGGGCGGCAACGCCGTGGCCGACATCTTCACCTACGGCCACATCGCGGGCGCCAACGCGGCTGCGGGCAACTGATCTGCCCCCGCTGCGCCTGCTGTAGGCACACAGAAATCGAGGGCTGCCGCGTTTGCGGCGGCCCTCTTCTGTATGGAGAGACTGCATGAACAAAGAACGCAAAAACCAGAACCTGAAAAAGAACCTGATCTTTACGGCCGCGGTGCTGCTGCTGGCGGCGGCCATCGGCGGCTATTACCTGTGGCAGCGCGCGCAGCGGCCCGACAAGGTGGCGCACCTGGTGTACGGCACCTTTGAGCGCGCGCAGACCGACATCGACCTGCGGGAGGACGCGGACTACAGCTTCCAGTCCAACGGCTACGAGATACACCTGCAGGTGCGGGACGGGACCATCGCCTTTGTGGACAGCCCCTGCCCGGACCACGTGTGCGAGCAGTTCGGCCAGCTGAGCGAAGTGTACGACTGGGCCGCCTGCATCCCGGCGCAGGCCATGCTGACCATCGAGCCGGTGGAGTAAGGGGCGCTTGACGGGGCCGCCAAAGCGTGCTATATTCACTGGCGGAAGGGAAAGTACCTTTCGGAAAGGAGCGCGATGTGATGCAACCCTATGTCATTTTTACCGAGTCGACCGGCGACCTGACCCCCGCCCTGATCGAAGAGGCGGGGCTGCAGGTGCTGCCGATGAGCTTCAGCCTGGACGGGCAGGCCTACCGCAACTGGCCCGACGGGCGCGAGATCAGCGCCCACGCCTACTACGACAAGCTGCGCGCGGGCAGCATGTGCACCACCAGCCAGGTATCCCTGGCGGACTACGAGGAGGCCTTCACCCCGGTGCTGGAGGCCGGGCAGGACATTTTGTACCTGGCCTTTTCCAGCGGGCTGTCGGGCACCTACCAGGCCAGCTGCGTGGCGGCGGGCATGCTGGAGGAAAAGTTCCCCGGGCGGCGCGTGGCCTGCGTGGACTCGCGCCAGGCCAGCATGGGCGAGGGGCTGTTCGCCTACCTGGTGGGCCGCAAGCGCCTGGCGGGCGCGCCCTTTGAGGAGGTGCTGGCCTACGCGCAGGCGCTGGCCCCGACGGTGTGCGCCTGGTTCACGGTGGACGACCTGATGTTCCTCAAGCGGGGCGGGCGGCTGTCCGGCGCGGCGGCCGTGGCCGGCACGCTGCTGGGCATCAAGCCCGTGCTGCACGTGGCCGACGAGGGCCACCTCGTCGCGGTGGAGAAGGTGCGCGGCCGCCGCGCCAGCCTGGACGCGCTGGTCAGGCACTTTGAGGCCACCGCGCAGGACGTGCAGGGCGGCACGGTCTTCATCAGCCACGGCGACTGCCCCGACGACTGCCGCTATGTGATGGACAAGCTGCGCGCCCTGGGCGTGCGCGAGCTGCGCCAGGGCGACATCGGCCCGGTGATCGGCGCGCACAGCGGCCCGGGCACCGTGGCGCTGTTCTGGGTGGGCGGCCCCCGCTGAGCCGCAGGTCCAAACGGGACCAAAACGAAAAGCGCCCCTTCCTCCGCACGCGCGGGGGAGGGGGCGTTTTGCGCGCTCAGGCCGTCTCGATGACGGTGGGCTCGGCGGGGGGCGGCAGCAGCGTGGACCGCGCCAGGATGAAAGCCTCGGCCCGTTGGCTGGCCAGCTTCTGGCGGGCCTTGCGGGCGTCGTTGGCGGGGAAGGTGCGCGCCCCGTCCCGCTTGTCGTCCCAGGCGGCGAGGGCGGCGTCCACCTCGGCGCTGCCGGGCCACAGGCCCTCCTTGCCGGCCACGAGCAAAAGGCCCAGCTGGCTGCGCAGCTTGCGCTCGGCGGTGGCGTGCAGCTCGGCGCGGAACTGCTCGACCGTCTGCCCGCGCACCTGCAAAAACTGGTCGAAGTTGACGTGCTGGGCCTGCAGGCTGAGGTTGAAGCGCCGCTGCTCGGCAAAGTAGTGCGCGGCCAGCAGCTGCCTGGGCAGGGGGCCGGTCACCTGGTCCCCCAGCTGGACGATCAGCTTGCGCTGGGCCAGGGCGCGGGCCTGCGCGCAGCGCTGGGCGTAGAGCTCAGCCGTGACGCGGCGGCGCAGCTCGGCCTTGCCGGCGGCGCCGGCGGCGCGGTCCTCGGGGCCGTGGCGCTGGTTGATCTCCAGCTCGATGGCAAGGCGGCGGATGGGCCGCGGCTCGATGGGCTGCACAAAGCCCGTGTAGGCCCCCAGCTGCAGCGGCGGCAGCGCGAAAAAGCACGCCTCGGCGCGGAAGCCCTCGGCCTTGTTCCAGGCCAGCAGCTTGAAGTCGGGGTCGCTGACGGGCTCGAGGCCGGCCGTGGCCACGGCCTCGGCCCAGACGGTGGTAAAGCCGTCCGGCGCGAGGATGGCGCGGTTGACCGCGTCGGCCAGCAGGGCCTGTCCGTCGTCAGGGCCGTCGGACACATCGGGGGCGGCGGCCTGCGCGGCTTCCAGGCCGCGGGCCAGCTCGGCGGCGCTGGCGCGGAAGACGATCTTCCATGCGCCGGGCTCGCCCTGATAGAGGTGTTCCAAGATCATCGGCGCGCCCTCCTTACAGCATCATGGCCAGCAGGGCCAGGCCCAGCGCCAGCAGCAGCACGGCCAGGGCGTAGTAGATGATCTCGGCCCCAAGCACGGCGCGGTCGCCCTCGACGTAGACCTTCTCGGGGCAGTCGGGGTCGTAGTACAGCGTGACGCGGCTGCCCTGCGCGAAGCCCTTGGCCTTGCGCGGGACGGGGTAGGGCAGGCGGCGGGTGTCGCCGGCGGGCGTCTGGAAGGCGAGGGACAAGGATACGCCGTCCCGCGTGTGGACGGTGCCGGCCACGACGGCCTGCACCTTGACGCCGCGCGCCAGCAGCGCTTTGCGCGCGCGGGTGGCCCGCAGCGCCATGACCAGCATCAGCGCCGCGCCGCCGAAAAAGAGGATGAGGTTGAACAATGTAAGCTTCTCCTTCCGTTCTGAAACTATCAACATATTATACCATATTTGCCCCGCGCAGGGTGCAGCAAATTCGCGCAAAAATTTTGTCAGAAAAATATCGCAAAGCCTGTTGACATTTGCCGCGCTTTACGCTATAATAGCTATCGTTCCGGGCGACCGGACGCAAGTGAATAAGCGGATATGGCGGAATTGGCAGACGCGTTAGATTCAGGTTCTAATCGGGGCAACTCGGTGGAGGTTCAAGTCCTCTTATCCGCACCACAAGCATAAGATCCGAACCTTTTTCCTTTGGGAGAGAGGTTCGGGTTTTTCTTTTTCGCCGGCGCCGCCCGCGATAAGGCCCTCCCGCTGCGCTGCGGGAGGGCCTGGCTGTATCGTTTTGCCGTATCAGGCGGCTGCCACGGCGTACAGCACGCACTCGACCTTATCCTGGGTCGTAAAGCGCGCCGCGGCTATTTTGTAGGCGCCGTCCCCCAGATCGTCCAGCAGATCGGCCGCCCGCTCCTGATAGCGGTTGGCGTAGCGCAGCGGCGAATCGCCCCAGTAGGGCGCGTCGCTGGAGATCTCGCACAGCAGCAGGGCCATGCCGGCCTCCTGCGCCACCAGTTCCTTCACATCCGCCGCGCCGGCCTCGTCAAAGCTGCCGGCTGCCAGTGTGCGGGCTGCCGCCTCCACCGCGTCCGACAGCGTCCGGTCCGCCGTCACGCCGGCGTCCACGCCCCGCTCCTGCAGCAAGGCCTCGATCTTGGCGGGCTTCAGCGTGATGCCCGCGCTGCTGCCCGGCCCGCCGCAGGCGGCCAGCAGTCCGGCGGCCATGACCGCAGCCAGCGCCAGCGCGATCCACTTTTTTACATGCATCCGTCTCATCCTTTCTTTGGCCAATGGGGCTGTTTTGCGTGGGGCAGCGCGCTGCCCTTTGGTAAAAGTATAGCGGAATGGGCCGGTGATTTCAACAAAAAACGCAAAAAACGCACCCGAACCTGAAAAGTTCGGGTGCGTTTGTTTTGGTGGGCCGGGCCTGCTATGCCTGCCAAACAAAAAGCCCGAGGCCATAGCCTCGGGCTTTTTATTTGGTGGACGGTACAGGACTCGAACCTGTGACCTCCTGCACGTCAAGCAGATGCTCTACCAGCTGAGCTAACCGTCCGTCTATGCGCCGCGCTTGCGGCTCGATTATGATACCACAATCCGGGCCAAATTGCAAGGGGCTGGGGCAAAAAATTTGGGAAAATAAAAAAGCGCCCCGCGCCCGCTATGGGTCAATTGCCATTCGCGCGCGGCTGTGCTATACTATTACAGTATAACTTTTCATACTTTTGATGCGAAAGGCAGGCAGGGCAACAGGGTGAGGGTACTGGGTATCGACCCCGGCTACGCGATCGTGGGCTGGGGCGTGGTGGATTACGCGGGCAACCGCTTCGCGCCGGTGGATTTCGGCGCGGTGACGACGGACGCCGGCCGCCCCTTCGAGGCGCGGCTGCGCGAGGTGTACGACGGCGTGTGCGAGGTCATACGCCGCACCCGGCCCGAGGCGCTGGCCATCGAAAAGCTGTTCTACCAGCACAACCAGACCACCGTCATCGGCGTGGCCGAGGCCCGCGGGGTCATCCTGCTGGCCGCCGCGCAGGCCGGCCTGCCGGTGTATGAGTATACCCCCATGCAGGTCAAGCAGTCCGTCACCGGCTACGGCAAGGCCGTCAAAAAGCAGGTGCAGGAGATGACCCGCATCCTGCTGCACCTGCCCGCCGTGCCAAAGCCCGACGACACCGCCGACGCGCTGGCCATGGCCATCACCTTCTGCCACACCAGCGCAAACCAGCTCACCCGCCTGACCGCGCGCGGCGTGGGCCCGATCTGAGGGAGGGGCGCGTTATGATCTATAGCTTGAGCGGCAAGCTCGTCAAAAAAACGCTGGACAGCGTCGTGGTCGCCTGTGGCGGGGTGGGCTATTGCGCCCAGTGCCCGGCCAGCGTGGCCGCCGCTTTGCCCGGCCCCGGGGCCGAGTGCACCCTGTATACCGTGCTCAACGTGACGGAAAACGACGTCAGCCTGTACGGCTTTGCCACCGAGGAGCAGCAGAGCTGCTTCAAGCTGCTGACGGGCGTGTCCGGCGTGGGGCCCCGGGTGGGCCTGGCCATCCTCAGCGTGCTGGAGCCCGAGCGCGTCTACCTCGCGGTGTCCGCCGGGGACCACAAGGCCTTCAAGGCCGCCAGCGGCGTGGGGCCCAAGCTGGCCCAGCGCATCGTGCTGGAGCTGAAGGATAAGGTCGCAAAGGGCGTGCCCGGGCTCGAGCCCCTGGGCGAGGCGGCCGGCGCTGCCGCAGCCGCCGCCGGCGCGGCCAGCGGCCAGGCCGTCGCGGCGCTGGTGTCGCTGGGCTACAGCCAGAGCGAGGCCGCCGCGGCCGTCGGCCGGGTGGACCCCGCGCTGCCGGTGGAAGAGATCATTCGCCTGGCGCTGCGCGGCATGGCAGGGGGGAGGTAAAGCATGCAGGAACAGGCGCTCTACGGTGCAAAAATGATGCAGCCCGGCCTCACGGCCGCGGACAGCGAGGAGAATACCCTCCGCCCGCAGCACCTTGAGGACTACATCGGGCAGGAAAAGGTCAAACAGAACCTGAAAGTCTACCTCGAGGCCGCGCGCCGCCGCGGCGAGGCGATGGACCACGTGCTGCTGTACGGCCCGCCCGGCCTGGGCAAGACCACTCTCGCCGGCATCATCGCCAACGAGATGGGCGTGCAGCTGCGCGTCACCTCCGGCCCCGCCATCGAAAAGCCCGGCGACCTGGCCGCCCTGCTGACCAACTTGCAGGAGGGGGACGTGCTGTTCATCGACGAGATCCACCGCCTGTCCCGCCAGGTGGAGGAGGTTTTGTACCCCGCCCTCGAGGATTACGCCCTCGATATCATCATCGGCAAGGGCCCCAGCGCCCAGAGCATACGCATCAACCTGCCGCGCTTCACGCTGGTGGGGGCCACCACCCTCGCCGGCCAGCTGACCGGCCCGTTGCGCGACCGCTTCGGCGTGCTGCTCAAGCTGGAGCTGTACAGCCCCGACGAGCTGGCCTGCATCATACGCCGCTCGGCCGGCATCCTGGACCAGCCCATCACCCCGGAGGGCGCCTATGAGCTGGCCAAGCGCAGCCGCGGCACCCCCCGCGTGGCCAACCGCTTTTTGAAGCGCGTGCGCGACTTCGCCACTGTGCTGGGCGACGGCGTCATCGACCGGGACGTGTGCCTGATGGCCCTGCGCCGCATGGACGTGGACGAGCTGGGCCTGGACGAGCTGGACCGCAGCCTGCTGCGCGCCGTCATCGAGCTGTACGGCGGCGGGCCCGTGGGCCTCGAGACGCTGGCTGCCGCCCTCGGCGAGGAGGCCGTCACCCTCGAGGACCTGTGCGAGCCCTACCTGATGCAGATGGGCTTTTTGACCCGCACGCCCCGGGGCCGCTGCGTCACCCACCTGGCCTACGAGCATCTGGGCCTGCGCCCGCCCGAGGCCTGCGACGCCGCCGGCGGGCAGCAGAGCATGTTTTAAGGCATATAGATAGCTTACAAGGGCCGCCCGGCCCTGTTGAATAGAGACAATATAGAGAAGGGATGATTTGTATGGGAAAGTATTTTGGCACCGACGGCGTGCGCGGCATCGCGGGCGCAGACCTGACCTGTGAGCTGGCCATGAAGCTGGGCCGCGGCGTGGCGGCCGTTTTGACCGACGGCAGCGGCCGCCGGCCCCGCATCCTCATCGGCAAGGACACCCGCCAGTCCGGCGATATGCTGGAGGCCGCGCTGACCGCCGGCCTGTGCAGCGTCGGCGCGGACGTCGAGGCCCTGGGCGTGCTGCCCACCCCGGCGGTGGCCTACCTCGTCACCAAGTACAAGGCCGACGCGGGCGTGGTCATCTCGGCCTCCCACAACCCGATGGAGTTCAACGGCATCAAGGTCTTTGCCTCCACGGGCTACAAGCTGCCCGACGAGGTGGAGGCCCGCATCGAGGCCCATATCGACAGCGATTGCCGCGACATCCCCCTGGCCACCGGGGCCGGGGTGGGGCAGGTGTCCTTCCGCGCCGACGGCCTGCGGGACTATGTGGACCACCTGTACGAGGCCATCGGCGGCGATCTGTCGGGCTTGAACATCTGCATCGACTGCGCCAACGGCGCGGCGGCGGCCGTGGCCCAGAAGCTGTTCCCCCGGCTGGGGGCGAAGTGCACCTTCTTCGGCGTGACGCCCGACGGCAAGAACATCAACGACGGCGTGGGCAGCACCCATCTGGAAAAGATCGAGCGCGAGGTGGTGGCCGGCGGCTATGACTGCGGCATCGCCTTCGACGGCGACGCCGACCGCTGCCTTGCCTGCGACGAGAAGGGCCAGGAGATCGACGGCGACAAGATCATCGCGCTGCTGTCGATGCAGATGCAGCGCGAGGGCGTGCTCGACGCCAACACCGCCGTCGTGACGGTCATGTCGAACCTCGGCTTCATCAAATATATGGACCGCCAGGGCATCCGCACCGAAAAGACCGCCGTGGGCGACCGCTACGTGCTGGAGAACATGCGCGAGAACGGCTACGCCATCGGCGGCGAGCAGAGCGGCCACGTCATCCTGCTGCACCACGCCACCACCGGCGACGGCGAGCTGACCGCCGGCAAGCTGCTGCGCCTGCTGGCGTCCAGCGGCAAAAAGATGAGCGAGCTGAACGGCATCTACGCGCAGTTCCCCCAGGTGCTGATCAACGTGGAGGCCGGCGCCGCGCAGAAGGCCGCCTACAAGGAGGACGAGGTGCTGGCCGGCTTCATCGAGAACGAACAGCAGAAGCTGATGGGCATGGGCCGCGTGCTGGTGCGCGTGTCCGGCACCGAGCCGAAGATCCGCGTCATGGTCGAAGGCGAGGACCTGGACGCCATCCACGCCTGCGCCGAACGCATCGCCGGGCGCATCCGCCAGCGCATCGCCAAAGTATAAGGAAAGGGCAAAGCATGAGAGCAGCCGACAGCTGGAAAGACTATGAACTACTGGACGCCACCGGGGGCAACCGCCTCGAGCGCTGGGGCAGCGCCCTGCTGGTCCGGCCGGACCCCCAGGTGGTGTGGAAAAGCGCGCCCCAAAGCCCCCTGTGGGCCAGGGCCGACGCCATCTACCACCGCTCGCACCAGGGCGGCGGCAGCTGGGAGTACCGCCGCCCCCTGCCCGAGCGCTGGCACATCCACTGCGGCGAGGGCGAAGACCGCCTGACGCTGATCGTCAGCCCCACCGGCTTCAAGCACACGGGCGTCTTCCCCGAGCAGGCGGTCAACTGGGCCTGGTACGGCCGGAAGATACGCGCCGCCGGCCGCCCCATCCGGGTGCTGAACCTCTTCGGCTACACCGGCGGGGCCACGCTGGCCTGCGCCGCGGCCGGGGCCTCGGTCTGCCACGTGGACGCCTCGAAGGGCATGGTCCAGTGGGGCAAGGAGAACGCCGCCGCCAGCGGCCTGGCCGGCCGCCCCATCCGCTGGCTGGTGGACGACTGCGCCAAGTTCGTCGCGCGCGAGCAGCGCCGCGGCAACACCTACGACGCCATCATCATGGACCCGCCCAGCTACGGCCGCGGCCCCGGGGGCGAGGTGTGGAAGCTGGAGGACTGCATCTACGACCTGATCTGCCAGTGCGCCTGCGTGCTGAGCGAGACGCCGCTCTTCTTCGCGGTGAACAGCTACACGGCGGGCCTGTCGCCGGCCGTGATGGAGTATATCCTGAAAACGACCCTGACGCCGCGCTTTGGCGGCGCGACCGGCTGCGACGAGATCGGCCTGCCGGTCACCGCCAGCGGGGGCGTCGTGCCCTGCGGCTCCACCGCGCTGTGGGAGGCCGCCGGCTGATACAAACAACCTGAGCATGGGGCGCAGCCCGGCATGGGGACGGGCGCGCCACCGGGAAAGAGACTGAACATGAAGGATACCATCTTGCAGGCGGACAGCCTGCGCTTCCGCTATGACCCGGACAGCGCCGTCTACGCGCTGGACGGCGTGACCGCCCGGGTCCGGCGGGGGGAATTCGTGGCGGTGCTGGGGGCCAACGGCTGCGGCAAAAGCACCCTGGCCAAGCACTTCAACGCCATCCTGCTGCCGGAGGCCGGCGCCGTCACCGTCGAGGGCATGGATACCGCCGACGACGAGAAGCTCTACGACATACGCCAGAAGGTCGGCATGGTCTTCCAGAACCCCGACAACCAGATCGTCGCCACCGTGGTGGAGGAGGACGTCGCCTTCGCGCTGGAAAATCTGGGCGTGCCCACGGCCGAGATGCGCCGCCGCATCGACGACGCCATGAAGATGACCGGCATCTACGAGCTGCGCCTGCGCGCGCCGCATAACCTGTCCGGCGGGCAAAAGCAGCGCGTGGCCATCGCCGGCGTGGTGGCCATGAGCCCCGACTGCATCGTGCTGGACGAGGCCACCGCCATGCTGGACCCCCGCGGCCGCGAGCAGGTGATGCAGACCATCCACCGCCTCAACCGCGACCGCGGCATCACCGTGGTGGCCATCACCCACTATATGGAAGAGGCCGCCCAGGCCGACCGCGTCATTGTGATGAGCGGCGGCCGCATCGTGATGGAGGGCACGCCCACCGAGGTGTTCAGCCAGACCGAGCGCGTGCGCGCGCTGCACCTGGACGTGCCCCAGGCCGCCGAGCTGCGGGACGAGCTGGTCAAGGCCGGCATCCCCATGCCGGAGGGCATCATCGACCCCGGGGCCTGCGCGCAGGCCTTGTATGAGCTGCTGAAGTGAGGGAGGGGCAAATATGGCAAGCATCATCCAGGTAGAACACCTCTCCTATATCTACAACCCCGGCATGCCCGGGGCGGTCACCGCGCTGGACGACGTCAGCTTCGAGGTGGAAGAGGGCGATTTCGTCGGCATCATCGGGGCCACGGGCTCGGGCAAAAGCACGCTGATCGGCCACATGAACGGCCTGAACAAGCCCACCAGCGGCCGCATCGTCATCGACGGGCGCGACGTGTGGGCCGACCCGTCGAAGATACGGGACTTCCGCTTTTTGACGGGCCTGGTCTTCCAGTACCCGGAGTACCAGCTGTTCGAAGAGAACTGCTATAAGGACATCGCCTTCGGCCCCAAGAACATGGGCCTGGACGAAAAAGAGATCGACCGCCGCGTGCGGGAGGCCGCCCGCTTCGTTGGCCTGGACGAAAAGCTGCTGGAGCGCAGCCCCTTCGAGCTGTCCGGCGGGCAGAAGCGCCGCGTGGCCGTCGCGGGCGTCATGGCGATGGAGCCGCGCATCCTGGTGCTGGACGAGCCGGCCGCCGGCCTCGACCCCGAGGGGCGCGACTCGATCCTGTCGGCCATCAAGCGCTACCACAAGGACACCGGCACCACCGTGCTGCTGGTGAGCCACAGCATGGAGGATATCGCCCGCTACGCCGACAAGGTGCTGGTCATGGCGCAAAAGCACGTGGCCATGTACGACACGGTGGAGCATGTCTTCGCCCGCGCCGAAGAGCTGCTGGCGCTGGGCCTGTCGGTGCCGCAGGTGACGAAGATCTTCCTCAAGCTGCGCGAGATGGGGCTGGACGTGCCCGCGGACGTGTACACCATCCCCTACGCGGTCAAGCAGATCGCTGCGGCCAAGGCCCGCCGCGACGCGGGCCAGTCGCTGACGCTGCCCCGCCCGGCCCGCCCGGAGGGCGGCGCGAAAGGGGGTGACGCGCTGTGATCCGTGATATCACCATCGGCCAGCACTTCCCGGGCGACAGCCTGGTGCACCGTTTCGACCCGCGGCTCAAGCTGGTGCTGACCATCGCGTACATCGCGGTGCTGTTCGCGGCGTCGAACCCGCTGGGCCTGGCGCTGTCCATCGTCTTTCTGACGGCGATGTACCTTGTGGCGAAGATCCCCCTCAAGATGGTGGGGCGCAGCCTCAAGCCCATCCTGCCCATCATCCTGTTCACCGCGGTGCTGAACGTGTTCTTCGTCAGCGGCGAGGGCGCGCCCCTGTTCCACTGGCGCTTTATCAGCATCTATGCCGAGGGCGTGCGCTATGCGGTGATCATGGCCGTGCGCGTGGCGGCCCTCATCGCGGGCACCAGCCTGCTGACCTACACCACCAGCCCCATCGTCCTGACCGACGCCATCGAGGCGCTGCTGCGCCCGCTGAACAAGCTGCACTTCCCCGTGCACGAGCTGGCCATGATGATGAGCATCGCCCTGCGCTTCATCCCCACGCTGATCGAAGAGACCGACAAGATCATGAACGCCCAAAAGGCCCGCGGGGCCATGCTGGACACCGGCAAGCTGCCCGAGCGGGTCAAGGCGCTGGTGCCGGTGCTGATCCCGCTGTTCCTGTCGGCCTTCCGCCGCGCGGACGAGCTGGCCATGGCGATGGAGTGCCGCTGCTACCGCGGCGGCGAGGGCCGCACCCGCCTGAAGGTGCTGCGCTGCTGCGGGCAGGATTATATCGACCTCGCCTTCTGCATCGTCTGCTTTGGGGTCATCCTGGCCTCGCGGCTGCTTTTCCCCGACTATTGACCAAGGCGCAAAGGGGCCCCGGCGTATGCCCGGCGGCCCCCTGCCTGTTTTTTCACACATTCGACAACGTTGTATGCTATTTTGATGGGAGGTGCCGCCTTGTGACCTGGCTGCTGACGTTGGCCTTTGACGGCAGCGCATACTGCGGCTTTCAGGTGCAGCCCAACGGGCGCAGCGTAGCCGCCGCCTTTCAGGACGGGCTGGAGGCCGTGCTGGGCCGCCGCCCGGATATCAAGGGCTGCAGCCGCACCGACGCGGGGGTGCACGCGCTGGGCTTCGCCCTCAGCTTTGAGGCGGACACGCGCATCCCGCCCGAGAAGCTGCCCCTGGCCCTGAACACGAAGCTGCCGCGGGACATCCGCGTGCTGAAAGCGCGCGTCGTGCCCGACGGCTTCCACGCGCGCTATGCCGCGCACACCAAGACCTACCTCTACCGCATCCACAACAGCGCCATCGACTCCCCCTTTGAGGAGCGCTACTACTGCCGCATCCCCGGCCGCCTGGACGAGGGGCGCATGCAGCGCGCCGCGGCGCACTTTGTGGGCCGGCACGATTTTCTGGCCCTGTGCGCGGCGCACAGCTCGGCGGCGGCCCACGGCGACACCGTGCGCACCGTCACGGCCTGCGAGGTGCGCCGCCGCGGCGACACGGTCGAGATCATGGTGACGGCCGACGGCTACCTGTACAACATGGTGCGCATCCTGGCGGGCACGCTGTGCGAGGTGGGGGCCGGCCGCCTTGCGCCCGAGGCGGTGCCGGCCATCCTGGCGGGCCGCGACCGCAGCAAGGCCGGGCCCACCCTGCCGGCCAAGGGCCTGTTTTTGCACCACGTGGATTACGGAAAGGAACTTGAGGGATGAGGAAGACCGGCCACAGGGCCAGCATGGAGCAGATGTCCGCGGGCCGGATCGAATACATCGAGGCGGCGCGCCAGCGCCTGCGCAACCGGCGTTTGCGGCGCACCGCGCTGCTGGTGGCGCTGGTGGCGGCGGCGGTCATCTACCTGACGGGGCTGGTCAACACCTCGGTCATGCTGCTGGAGGACGCGGCCGACAGCCTGCGCCTGGCGCTGATGCCGGAGCAGGGCTTCCCCCAGCAGACCGGCGCGGGCGAGGTCTACCAGGCCGAGGCGCTGGGCGGCAGCTTCGTGGTGCTGGGCAGCGAGGGCTGCACCGTGTTTTCAAACGGCGGCGGCCGGCTGAACAGCATAGGCGCGGGCTACGCCCGGCCGGCGCTGGCGGCAGGGGGCAACAGCTTCGTGCTGTACAACCGCGCCGGCAACGAGCTGCGGGTGGAAAGCCGCACCCGCGAGCTGTATACCCGCCAGACGGCCGGGCATATCTATCTGTGCGCCCTCAGCCGCGGGGGCGAGCTGGCCGTCGTCACCGACGACGTGCGCAAGCTCAGCCTGCTGACGGTGTACGACGCGCAGCGCAGCGAGCTGTTGACCTGGAGCACCACCACCGCCGAGGGCGTGCCCCTGCGGATGGACTTTTCCCCCGACGGCACGCAGCTGGCCATCGCGGCCGTCACGGCCCACAGCGGCCAGCTGGTGACGAACCTCTACCTGCTCAACTTGCGTGCCGGCGAGCCCCAGCTGCTGGCCACCGAGGCCGGCAGCACGCCGCTGGCGCTGGCCTGGCAGTCCAACAGCCGGCTGCTGGCCGTCTACGACACCCATGCCGCGCTCTACGGCTCGGACGGCAGCGCCCAGGCCCGGCGCGACTTTGGCGGGCAGACGCCGGCGGCCCTCTCGGCCGAAAACGGGGGCCTGGCGCTGCTGTTCGGCAGCGGCCCGTCCAGCACGGCGCTGCTGCTGGACGGCAGCCTTGCGGCCCAGTACGAGGGGCCCGTGCCCACGGCCCACGGCATCGCGCGCGGGCCCGACGCCTTCTACCTGCTGTGCGAGGGCTCGGTCGAGTGCTACGCCCTGGACGGGACCTATCAGTGGAGCTTCGCCCTCGACGCCCGCCCCCAGGCCATGCTGGCCGGGGAGGAGCTGTTCGTCTTTGCGGGCAACCTCGTGCAGCGCGTCACCCCGCCCGCGCAGGAGGAGGCGTAATAAGTCTAGCACTCTGACGCCGTGTCTGATAAAAATTTTTGTCTATGTTCATGAATCCGTCATTTCTTTTTGATATCATGTGTTCGGTGGTCTGGCTGGGGCTGACCGTGCACTATGCCCGCAAGGGCCTGCTGGCCGCGCTGGTGCAGATCGCGGGCAACCT
>CALXGZ010000172.1 GCA_944387975.1 uncultured Faecalibacterium sp. | reverse complement strand
GTGGAGACGCTGCCCGCCCGCGAGCGTCAGCTGCTGCTGCTGCGCTACGGCCTGGCGGGCCAGCCGCCCCTGACCCAGCTGGAGACCGCGCAGCTTCTGGGCATCAGCCGGAGCTATGTGTCGCGCCTCGAGACCCACGCCCTCGACCTGCTGCGGCAGCGCTGGGCGGGTTAATGCGGCTCCCCTCTCAGTCACAGGGCGCTTGCGCACCCTGTGCCAGCTCCCCCGCGGGGGGAGCCAAGTGTACCTGCGTCGAACACGGCAAACTGGGTGGTAAGGCGAAGCTCCACGATTCCAACGTTTCCACGATTCCACGGTAGGCAACGGTTTGCACGAAAGCGTTCAGGGCGCGTTTCGTGGAAACCGTGGGAACCGTTGGAACCGTGCTTTCGTGGGAATCGTTGTAACCGTGGGTTTCGTTGCATGCGTGAAAACCGTGATTTCGTTGCAACCGTGGGTTTCGTTGCATGCGTGGAAACCGTGATTTCGTTGGAATCGTGGAGCAGGGGCAAAAAATTTACTTTTTCGTAAACAAAACTGCGCGCAAAAGGATGTACTGCCGCCCCGGCGGGCGGCGTGGTATCATGGGGCCGTCAGAACGAAACGGGCCGCAAAGGCCCCGACAGAAAGGATGGTTACATGAAAGACAACGTTCGCTTTTGCGCCGCGGTGGACAAGGCCACCCGGGCCGATATCCTCTCGCCGCGCATGTTCGCGATGTGCTTTGCCACGGATGACCCCGGCCAGCGGAGCGTCCGGCTGCAGTACCTGCGCGAGCGCGCCTGCGGCGACTACGCCCCGGCCGGCAACTCGATGGCAGGCTTCGGCCTGGCGGAGGAGCGCTTTGAGGAAGCGCGCCAGCGCTATTACGAGGCCTTCCAGGCCGACCCCGAGGGCTTTATCGAGGGGGCCGTGTCGGACGGGCTGTGGCAGTCGGCCGCCGTGCTGCGGACAAAGCATTTGGAGCCTGTCCGCTATCTGGTAGAGGATTTTCTGCCCCAGGGGCTGGTGCTGCTGGCCTCGCCGCCGAAATACGGCAAAAGCTGGCTGGCGCTGGACCTGTGCTGCGCCGTGGCAGGCGGCACGCCCTTTTTGGGCATGCCCACCCGGCAGGCGGTGTGCCTGTACATGGCCCTGGAGGACGGCGAACAGCGGCTGCAAAGGCGGCTGGATACCCTGCTTGGCCCTGCCGAGACCCCCCAGGGCCTGTACTACCGCACCAGCGCGCCCACCCTGGCCGACGGCCTGCTGCTGGAGCTGGAGACCTTCCTCCAGCGGCACCCCGACTGCAAGCTGGTGGTGGTGGATACCCTGCAGAAGGTGCGGGGGGCCGACACCGGCCAGTCCGGCACGCTGTACGCGGCGGACTACGCCGTGATGGGCCAGCTGAAGGAGTTCGCCGACCAGTACAAGCTCTGCCTTCTGCTGGTGCATCACCTGCGCAAGATGGCCGACGACGCCGACCCCTTCAACCGCATCGCGGGGTCGAACGGCATCTTCGGCGCGGCGGACGCGGCCATCGTCCTCACGCGGGAAAAGCGCGAGGACGCCCAGACCGTCCTCGACCTGACCGGCCGCGACGTGGAGGATAAGCGCCTGGTGCTGCGCTTCGACAAGGCGGCCTGCCGCTGGCAGTCCCTCGGCGCCCCGGCTGAGGTGGAGCGGGCGGAGCTGGCCGAAAGCTACGACAGGAACATCCTGGCGCAGACGGTGCTTGCCCAGCTGGACGAGCATGGCGGCTGTTGGCGGACCAACGCCAAGGGCTTCATCGCCGCCTGCGAGGCGCGGTACGGCGAGTGCCCGGTGGAGGGCGGCCGCGCCCTGGCCAAAGAGCTGGGCCGCCTGGCCCCGCTGCTGGAAGAGCGGGACGGCGTCGCCTGCAAGACCCTGCCCAACGGCTCGGGCGGGCGGGTCTACGCCTTCACCAGCCCGGCCAAGGCCCCCGCCAGCCTCCCTGCGGCACGTTAACAACGTTTCCAACGATAGCAACGATAGCACGATTCCACGCATACCAACGAGACCCACGATTCCAACGAAATCACGGTTTCCACGCATGCAACGAAACCCACGGTTCCAACGATTCCCACGAAAGCACGGTTGCAACGATTCCCACGGTTTCCACGAAATGCGCCCAGTGCGCTTTCGTGCAAACCGTTGCCTGCCGTGGAATCGTGGAAACGTTGCTATCGTGGGCGCGCCTTCCGCCCTTATTCCACCGTCACGCTCTTGGCCAAATTCCGCGGCTTATCGACATCCAGGCCCCGCGCCACGCTCAGGTAGTAGCCCAAAAGCTGCAGCGGGATCACCGCCAGGCTGGCCGCGAAGTGCTCGTCGGTCCGGGGGATGTAGACGGTGAAGTTCGCGGTGTCCTCCAGCGCGTAGTTGCCGTAGCTGGTCAGGCCCATCAGGTAGGCCCCGCGGGATTTGCACTCCACCATGTTGGAGACGGTCTTTTCGAACAGCTCGCTCTGGGTCAGCACGCCGATCACCAGGGTGCCGTCCTCGATCAGGCTGATGGTGCCGTGCTTGAGCTCGCCGGCGGCGTAGGCCTCCGAGTGGATGTAGCTGATCTCCTTCATTTTCAGGCTGCCCTCCAGGCTGACGGCGTAGTCGATGCCGC
>CALXGZ010000171.1 GCA_944387975.1 uncultured Faecalibacterium sp. | reverse complement strand
CTGTCATCGCGGCCATCTCCCTGCTGGTGGGCGGCATCGGCATCATGAACATCATGATGGTGTCGGTGGCCGAGCGCACCCGTGAGATCGGCATCCGCAAGGCCCTCGGCGCGAAGGAGCGCAGCATCCTGGCCCTCTTCGTCACCGAGGCGGCCACCACCTCGGCCCTCGGCGGGCTGATCGGCATCGCGCTGGGCTACGGCATCTCGGCCGCGGCCAGCCCCCTGGTGGCCGCCGCGATGGGGGACGCCAACATGAGCATCAACCCCTCGCCCGGCTCGGTGGCGGTGGCCTTCGGCGTGTCGGTGGGCATAGGCATCCTGTTCGGCTACCTGCCCGCGAAGCGCGCCGCCCGCCTCAACCCCATCGAGGCTTTACGTTACGATTAAGAGAGGAGCGCAACCCATGAAAAAACGTTTGCTCGCGCTGCTTTTGGCCCTGTGCACGGCCTGCGCCACGCTGGCGCTGCCCGCGGCGGCCGGCGGCGCAAACACGGCGGTGCAGGCCGCGGTGATGCTGGGCGGCCTGACGCCGGAGCAGGCCGCCAGCCCCGACGCCGCCCTGACCCGCGCCGGCCTGGCCAAGCTGCTGGCGGCCTTCTCCCCCTACCGGGAGAGCGCGGCGGCCCAGGGCACGGCCGGCGCCCTGTTCAGCGATGTGGGCGGGACGGACGCCGCCGCCCCCGCCATCCGCGTGGCGGCCGCCCAGGGCTGGATGAGCGGCTACTCGGACGGCAGCTTCCGCCCGGGGCAGGCCGTCACCCTGGAGGAAGCCTGCGCCGCGGCGCTGAAGCTGCTGGGCTACGATGTGACCACCCTGAGCGGCACCTTCCCGGCCGCGCAGCTGAACAAGGCCCGTGAGCTGGGCCTGCGCGACGGCCTGGCCGCCGGGCAGGGCGCGGCGCTGACCGTGGCCGAGGGCGCGCAGCTGCTGTACAACGCCCTGACGGCCCCGACGGCGTCGGGCGAAGTGTATGGCGGCAGCCTCGGCTTTACCGTGGCGGAGGGCAAGGTGGACGTCTCGTCCATCCTGCTGGGCAATGTGGAAGGGCCCTTCGTGGCCGCGGCGGGCCAGCAGCTGCCCTTTGCGCCGGCGGCGGTCTACCGCAACGGCGAGGCCGCCGCGGACGCCGCCCTGGAGGAATACGACGTCTACTACTACAGCCAGAACGCCCGAACCCTGTGGATCTACACCCGCAAGGCCGCCGGCCGCATCACGGCGGTGGCCCCCTCGGCGGCCGCGCCCACCAGCGTGACGGTGGCGGGCGTCGAGTACGCCGTGGGCACGCCCGCGGCCGCGGCGGTGCTGTCGTCCCTCAACGGCGGCGGCGTGGGCCAGGTGGTCACGCTGCTGCTGGGCATGAACAACGAGGCCGTGCGCGTCCTGACGGGCGAAGCGGCGGACCAGGTGTTTTACGGCGTGGTGCAAAACTCCGCCCGCAGCCTGGTGGAGGGCGACGGCGCGGACGTGCGCCAGAGCGTGACGGTGGCCTGCACCGACGGCGTGACCCGGACCGTGGGCGTGGACAAGAGCCTGAACTTCCCGGCAGGGCTGCTGGTGGAGCTGCGGGTGAGCGGGGAAGGGGAGCAGCTGGCCCGCATCGACGCCCGCCCCCTTAGCGGCGCGTTCAACGCGGAGGGCACCGCCCTCGGCGGCACGCCCCTCGCGGCCGATGTGCAGATCATGGATACCACCGGGGAGGGTCTGGCTGGGGCGGTCCGCCCCGGCCGACTATCGGGGGTGACGCTGCAAAGCGGCGACGTGCGCTATTATACGACGAATGAGGCCGGCGAGATCGACCGCCTCATCCTCGACAACGTCACCGGCGACCTGTGGACCTACGGCGTGCTGGACGACGTGCGCAATCTGACCAGCGCCGCCGCCGGCGCCATCGACGAGCAGATCGGCCGCCCGGGCACGGACAGCCTGACCGGCGGCGCGCAGGCCGCCGCGGCCGGCGCCGGCAACGTGGCCGCCGGCGTGGCCGATATCATCCTGCCTTCCACCAGCGATATCCTCTACGGCATCATCGACGGCAGCATTGCCAGCACCCTCTGGGACAGCCTGACCTCCAGCACCGGCAGCGTGGCCAGCTATGTGCTGCGCCTGGCCGCAGACAACACCAGCGGCGCGATGAGCAACATCCTCGGCTGGCTGGGCAAGGGCGCAAGCTACGTGTGCTACATCGGCGGCGAGAGCGCCACCCTGAACACCGCGGTCAAGTACCCTGTGCTGGCCGGGGGCGTCGCGGTCAGCCGCAGCCCCTCCGGCACGGTGAAGAACATGGTGCAGCTGATGCCCGTCCTGGTGGACAAGCTGGGCGCGGCCTCGGTGATGAGCGGCTCCGCCCGCTACGAGACCGCCGACGACATGCAGGTCTACCTGTGGTACCGCGGCCAGTATTACCCCACCACCCTGGCCCAGGTGGACCCCGAGGGCTACCACCTGATCGGCTGGTACGACCAGCTGGGCTGCGCGGCCGGCGGCCGTGTGCGCGTGCTGGTGGCCGTCAAAAAGGACTGAGCCCGCCGGGCCGCTGTGGAACGGACGTTCTGCGGCGGCCCTTCTTTTTTGCAAAAAGCCGGGGGCCGGCGCGCACCCCATCGCGGGGAGTGTCCAAAAAAGAAATGTTATGATATAATAAGAGACATGAGAAAAGCGACAGAAGAGGCATGGAAAAGGTGCCCCAAATGCGGAAAAACCGCAAATCAAATCAAAGTAGGGCGTAACCCATC
>CALXGZ010000170.1 GCA_944387975.1 uncultured Faecalibacterium sp. | reverse complement strand
GCCGCGGCCGTGGCGATGGGGCCGCCGCAGACGTGGATCTGCACGCCCACGTCGTAGACCTGGGCCATGTCGCAGATCTTCTTGGTCTCGGTGATGCCGCCGGTGTTGCACAGGTCGGGCTGGATGACGTCGAGGGTGCGGTCCTCGAAGAACTGGCGGAAGCCCCAGCGGGTGTAGCTGCGCTCGCCGGTGGCCAGCGGCAGCGAGCAGCGCTGCTTGATGTGCTTGAAGACGCTCGGGTTGCAGGGCATGGTGGGCTCTTCGTAGTACATGATGCGGTAGGGCTCGAGGGCCTTGCCGAGGATGGCGGCGGTGTTGGCGTCCAGCAGGGAGTGGATCTCGACGATGATATCCATGTCGGGGCCGCCGGCCTCGCGGGCTGCGGCGATGCGCTCGACCGAGCGCTTGAGGTCATGCTCGCGGTAGCAGCCGCGGATCTGGTTGCCCTGGGTGGCCATGACTTCGGGGAAGGGGCGGGGCTCCAGCGGGGCGAAGACGGGGTCGATCTTGACGGCGTCGTAGCCCTCGGACACGGCCTCCTTGACGACGTTGTAGTAGTCCTCGGGGTCGTAGAGCAGGGTCAGGCTGTCGTTGGCCTCGATCTGCTTGCGCCAGCCGAACTGCAGCTGGCTGGCGTAGGCGCGCAGCTTGCCGTTGGTCTTGCCGCCCAGCAGCTTGTACACCGGCAGGCCCAGGGCCTTGCCCTTGATGTCCCAGCAGGCGGTATCGATGGCGGCCATGGCCGAGGTGACCACCACGCCGCCGCCCATGCCCCAGAAGGTGTGGCGGTGCAGGTGCTCCCAGATCGCTTCGGTGTTGAAGGGGTCCATGCCGATGACCATCTTCGCAAAGTCTTGGCACTGGCCGAAGGCCGCCTCCGAGCATTTGCCGTAGGCAAGGCCGGCCTCGCCGAAGCCGCTGATGCCCTCATCGGTGTTGACTTTGACGGTGACGAAACCGCCGAGGCCGCCGCCGGCCAGATAACATTCAACGCTGGTGATCTTCATAAATGGTACAGCTCCTTTCTTTGTATGCTGTGTAGATCAGCCGTGTACGGCTGTGGGTACGGGGGAGAGGGTCATTCCTGGGCGGCGTGGGCGTTGTCCTCGCTTTCCTCGCCGCTCCAGACAGAGGTGTGGATGGTGATGTTGCCGGTCTTCGAGCGCCACAGGCCGATGCCCGCAAGCACGACGATGGCGATGACGTTGGCGGCCGCCAGCGCGGGGCTCATGGACAGGCAGCTCTTCCACAGGACCACCATGAAGAAGGCGAAGGACACCCAGCAGATGACGTAGTACAGGCCGTCGGCCACGTGCAGGCGCGCCTTTTTCCAGGCGGTGGGGTACTTCTTGGGCAGCTTGACGTAGGCCATCATGTTCAGGATCGCGAAGGCCGAGGTGATCAGTTGCACCATGTTGGTGATGACTTCGATCGAGAAGCCGAAGACGATGGGGATCAGGCCCACCACGTACATGAAGGTCAGGATCCAGACGCGGGCGCCGGCCTTGTTCTTTTTGCCGAAGGCCGCGGGCAGCCAGCCGTCGTCACAGGACTGGCCGATGTTGATGGCGTTGTACGCGAACGAGGAGTTGAGCGTGGACAGCAGCGCCATGATGGGGCCGCCGATGATGAACAGGATGAACAGCCAGGTGGGGAACACGCGCTGCGCCGCGAAGACCAGGGTGGTGGACTCGCCGTACTCTTCCAGCGTCATGATGCGGCTGCCGGCCATGGCCACGCCCACGTACAGCACGATCAGGGTGGGCACGGTCATCAGCATGGCCTTGGGGATGTCGCGGCGGGCGTTCTTCGAGTCGCGGCCGTAGGAGGTGGTCATGTAGTAGCCGTTGCAGGAGTAGACGAACAGCAGCACCGCGCCGGTAAAGCCGCCGGCGATCTGGCCGTTGCTGAAGGTGATGCCCCAGCCCTGGGTGAGGAACTCGGGGTCGGAGAAGTTGAAGATGGGCAGGTCGCCCTTGGTGATGCCGGCCACCGCGAAGACGAACAGCATCGCGATCAGCAGCCAGGTCATCACTTTCTGGGCGAAGGCCATGATGTCGACGCCCATCAGGTTGACCACGTAGAAGAAGGTCAGCAGCGCCGCGCCGACGGCCACGCGCGCCCAGTGGCTGCTGAGGATGGGGAAGATATCGCCCAGGTACGCCGCCGCCGAGGTGCCGAACAGCGACAGCGACAGGCACTGCGTCAGGTAGGCGTAGGCGAAGATGCCGGCCACTTTAGGCCCGGCCAGGTCGCACAGCATCGAGTAGTTGCCGCCGCCCAGCCGCAGTGTGGACGAGACGAAGAAGGTGGGCAGGACCATGATAAAGCCCATGAGGATGGCCGTGAAGTAGGCCAGCCAGGCCGAATAGCCGGTCATCTTGATGGCGGGGACGATCAGCGTGATGACGCCCGCGCCAATGACCTGGCCGACCGCCAGTGCGTAGAGCTCTTTGGTGCCTAGGGTGCCGGGTTTCGGTTCCGGCTCGTGTATCACTTTGATTGCCATGATGTTGCCTCCTTTAAGATATGATCATAACGCCGGCGCGCCGCCGGCGCAGAGCCGTGGATAGGCGCTTATTCCACCACCTGGTACAGCACGGCGCGGTCGATGGCCTCGCGCAGGAACTCGTTGCCGATGCCGGGCTCGTCCGGGACGGTGAAGTAGCCGCCCTCGGGCTGGAGGTTGTACTTCGTCAGGCCGACGCTGGTATCCATGCGGTTGCAGGTGTGGTGCTCGTGGATGATGAAGTTGGGGATGGTGCACTCGAGCTGCAGCGCGACGCTGGTGGCCAGGGGGCTGCCGGCCGCGTGGACCTGCACCCCTACGTCGAAGGCGTGGGCCATGTCGCAGATCTTCTTGGTCTCGGTGATGCCGCCGCAGTTTCCGATGTCGGGCTGGGCCAGCTGCAGCAGGTTCTTTTTGAAGTGTTCGGCGTACTGCCAGCGCGAGAAGATGCGCTCGCCGTTGGCGATGGGCACGGCGGAGTACTTGGTGATGTACTCGACGGTCTGGGGGGTGGGGGTGTTGGGTTCCTCAAAGGCGAGGATGCCGTACTTTTCAGCCAGCTTTGCCAGCTGCACCGCGCCCAGCGCGTCGGGGTAGGAGTGGTTCTCCATGATGATATCCACCTCGTCCCCGGCGGCCTCGCGCGCGGCCTTCATGCGCGCTTCGACCATCTTCAGCTGCTTGGGCGTGAGGAAGCCGGTGGTATCCAAAAAGCTCAGGGGCTTACCCTCCTCGTCGCGGTCGAAGAAGTCGATCTTCACCGCGTCGTAGCCCTCGGCCAGGGCCAGCTTGACGTTGTGGGCGTAGTCCTCGGGCGTGACGGCCCACAGGTGCTCGCTGACGCCGGTCTGCCCCCAGCCGAACTGCAGCTGGCTGGCGTACGTGCGCAGCTTATCGCGCACCTTGCCGCCCAGCAGCTGGTAGACGGGCACGCCGAAGTACTTGCCCTTGATGTCCCACAGGGCCACGTCGATGGCCGCGATGCCCGAAAAGACCACCGGGCCGCCGTTCTGGCCCCAGAAGGTCTTTTTGTACATGGTCTCCCAGATCAGCTCGGTCTGCAGCGGGTCCATGCCGACGACCAGGCCCGCCAGGTCGCACACCATGCCGAAGGCTGCGCTGCCGCCGATGCCGTAGGCCATGCCGGCCTCGCCGTCGCCGTACAGGCCGTTGTCGGTGTACACGCGGCAGCCGATGGGGCTGTTGGTCTTGCTGTTGGCAGTGGGCAGGCGGAAGACTTCCACCTTTGTGATTTTCATGCTTGACACCTCCTGAAATAGTGATTTGTTCACTTGTTCGCTATGTCGCAAGTATATACAATCACTAGGCTATTGTCAACAGCTTTTTGTCGATTTGTGCAAAACTGGCAGGGACAAAATAACTGACGCGGCGTGATATGCCACACGCCCGCCGGCGCCCTTGCGCCGGGGAGAAAACGCTTCGTGAATAAGTTGTGAAAAATTAAATAAAATGAACGATTTGCTGAATTATACAAAAAAGATGCCGGAAATTCTCTACAAAAAATGTTGCGAAACAGCTCGAAACAGTTTATACTGTGCACAACTTGACTTGAACAAAGTCGCCCGTCTTTTTTGACAGAAAGTGAGGAATCCCCATGAAAGAGCGAATGATCTCCCGGCGTACCTTTATGCGTGTGGCTGGCGCCACAGCGGCGGCGGCCGCTGTAGCCGGCGGGGCCCCCGCGGCCAGCGCGGCGTTCTGGCCCTTTACGATGGACCTGCAGATCCTTGCCACCAGCGACACCCACGGCAAGTTCGACCCCTGGGACTATGCGGCCAACAAGGCCGACGCCAGCGGCAGCGTGGCCCAGCAGGCGACCGCCATCAAGCAGCTGCGCACCGCCGACACCCTCGTCATCGACGCGGGCGATACCATCCAGGGCAACTCCTCCCAGCTCTTCCTCGAGGACGACGTGCACCCCATGATGGCCGCCATGAACGCCATCGGCTACGACGTGTGGGTCACCGGCAACCATGAGTACAACTACGGCATGGACACCCTGCGCCACATCATCAGCCAGCAGAAGGCCAAGGTGCTGACCGGCAACGTCTACGCCCCCGACGGCACGCCCCTGGCCGACGGCTATACCATCGTCAGGAAAAGGGACGTCAAGATCGGCCTGATCGGCATGGTCACCCCCAACATTACCCGCTGGGACGCCGTCAACCTGAGCGGCTGGACCGTCACCAACCCCGTGGACGAGTGCCGCAGGATCATCGACCAGATCAAGGACCAGGTGGACGTGCTGATCGGCGTCATGCACATGGATACCGAGAACGAGTACGGCGTCTACGGCTCGGGCGTCACCGACCTGGCCAACGCCTGCCCCGAGTTCGACGTCATCATCGCGGCCCACGGCCATAAGGAGATCCCCGGCCAGGAGATCAACGGCGTGCTGGTGATCGAGAACAAGAACGCCGGCGCGACCATGTCCGAGATCCACCTGCAGCTGCAGCGCCAGTGGGACGGCAAGTGGAAGGTGACGGGCCGCAGCTCCGAGAGCCTGCAGATCGCCGAATACGAGGCCGACCCCGAGCTGGTGGCCCTGCTGGCCAGCTACGACGAGCGCGCCAAGGCCGACGCCCTGATCCCCATCGGCGAGCTGCGCGGCGGCAACATGGCCCCCGACAACGAGAT
>CALXGZ010000169.1 GCA_944387975.1 uncultured Faecalibacterium sp. | reverse complement strand
GCCAAGGGCTTCTACGGCTCCAAGAGCAAGCATTTCAAGATGGCCAAGCAGCAGGTCATGAAGAGCGGCAACTACGCTCTGGCCGGCCGCCGCATGAAGAAGCGTCAGTTCCGCAACCTGTGGATCTGCCGCATCAACAACGCCGTCCGTCCCCTGGGCATGAACTACTCCACCTTCATGGCCGGGCTGAAGAAGGCCGGCATCGAGCTGAACCGCAAGATGCTCAGCGAGATGGCGATCAACGACCCCGGCAGCTTTGCCGCCCTGGTCGAGAGCGTCAAGAACGCCTGATCAAACCCTGAAAACCAAGACGCCCGCGCGTATACGCGGGCGTCGATTTTGTATGTGTTGGAATGCAGCAAGGCCCTGGACGCCTGGCAGGCAGACAGAACAGGGCCCACGCCCTGCCGCGGCACAGCCCCGGCGGGACGGCCCTGTTTTTGTTTTAGCGGAGGGATGAGCATGGACGAGAAGATCAGCAGCCGGGACAACACCCGGATCAAATACGCCTGCAAGCTGGCGGCTAGCGCGTCCTTCCGCCGCAGCGAGGGGCGCTTTTTCGCCGAGGGGCGCAAATTGTGCCCGGAGCTGGCCCGGGGCGCGCGGCTGGAGACGCTGTTCTACACCGCGGCCGCGGCCGAAAAGTGCCCTGAATTGGCGGCTCTGCCCGGCACACACTACCTGGTGGAGGAGCATGTGGCCGAAAAGCTGGCCGGCGTGCCGGCCCACCAGGGGGTGTTCGGCCTGTTCGAGACGCCGGTGCATACGCTGGACGAGCTGCGCGCCGGCGGGCGCTACCTGGCGCTGGAGGCTGTGCAGGACCCCGGCAACGTGGGCACGCTGCTGCGCAGCGCCGCGGCCTTCGGCTTCGACGGGGTGATCCTCTCGGAGGGCTGCGCCGCGCCCTACGCGCCCAAGACGCTGCGCGCCTCGATGGGGGCGGCCGTGCGCGTGCCGGTGATCGAGGCGGGGGCCCTGTCCCCGGTGCTCGCCGCGCTGCGGCAAAAGGGCGTCGTGTGCCTGGCCGCGGCGCTGTACAACTCGCAGCCGCTCGGCGCCGCGCAGGCCGGGGCGGGCGGGGTCTGCCTGGTCATCGGCAGCGAGGGCCAGGGCCTGCGTGAAGAGACCATCGCCGCCTGCGACCGCGCGGTGCGCATCCCCATGACGGACCGCGTCGAAAGCCTGAACGCCGGCATCGCGGGCAGCATTTTGCTGTGGCACTTCCGGGGGGCGGGGCTGTGACGGGCGCAGCCTGGGGGCAGCAGGGCTTTTTGCCCCAGCCGCCGCCCCCGGAGGCGGCCCTGTGCTGGCTGTGGCTGGCCCACAGCCTGGGGCCGGCCAGCCCCCGCGCCGGCCGCGTGATGGACTGGTGCGGCGGCGACGCCCAGCGCGCCTGGGACGAGCGGGAGTCCCCTGCCTTCCGGGAGGCGGCGGGCCCCGCGGCCGCCCGCCGGGCCCGCCAGCCGGGCAACGAGCCCGCAGCCTTCGCGCCTGTGCTGGCGCGCTGCCAGGCGCTGGGCGTGCGGGTGCTGCCCTTCGACCACCCCGACTACCCCCTGGCCCTGACGCGCATCCCGGATATGCCCCTGGTGCTGTACTGCACGGGGGACCCCGCCTGGCTGAACGCCCCGGCCCTGGTGGGCCTGGTGGGCAGCCGCCGCCCCGACAGCTACGGCCGCTGGGGCGCCGCGGCCCTGGGGCGCGGCCTGGCCGAAAACGGGGCGGTGATCGTCAGCGGCCTGGCCGACGGGCTGGACAGCGAGTGCCACCGCGCCGCCGTCGAGGCCGGGGCCCCCACCATCGGCGTACAGGGCGTGCCCATCGACCGCACCTACCCCAGCGCCAACCGCCTGCTGCGGGAAAAAATCGAGGCCCACGGCTGCGTCGTGGGGGAGTACGCCCCCGGGGACGACGCGGCCGGCCGCAACGGCTTTTTGCAGCGCAACCGCCTGATCGCGGGGCTGGCCCGGGCCCTGGTGGTGGTGCAGGCGAAGGAGCGCAGCGGCACCATGTCCACCGTCGCCCACGCCGAGCGCTATGGCCGGCCGGTCTACGCGCTGCCCGGCGACGCCACGCGCGCGGACTCGGCTGGCACCAACCGGCTGATCCAGGCCGGGCGGGCCAGGCTGCTGCTGGAGGCCGGGGATATGCTGGAGGCGCTGGGCCTTGCCGCTGCGGCCCCCGCCCCGGCCCGCCAGGCGCCGCCCCTGTCGGAGGCGGAGCGCAAGGTGCTGGCCTGCGCCGGGGCCGAGCCCCAAAGCGTCGAGCAGCTGGCCGCCGCCTGCGGCATGCAGGCCGCGGCCCTGGCGGCGGTGCTGATGCGGCTGGAGCTGGCGGGCTTCGTCAAGGCGCTGCCGGGCCAGCGGTATATTTTACTCTGACAATAGAGGTAAGAGCAAACATGGCGAAACTGGTTATCGTGGAATCGCCCGCAAAGGCGAAGACCATTGGCAAATATCTGGGCAAGGACTACGAGGTGACGGCCAGCATGGGCCACATCCGGGACCTGCCCACCTCCCAGCTTGGCATTGATGTCGAAAACGGGTATACCCCCCAGTACATCAACATCAAGGGGAAGGAAAAACTGATCAAGGAGCTGAAGGCCAAGGCCAAAAAGGCCGACGGCGTGCTGCTGGCCACCGACCCCGACCGCGAGGGCGAGGCCATCAGCTGGCACCTGGCAAAGCTGCTGGGCATCGACCCCGCCCAGCCCAACCGCGTCACCTTCGACGAGATCACCAAAAAGGGCGTCAAGGAGG
>CALXGZ010000168.1 GCA_944387975.1 uncultured Faecalibacterium sp. | reverse complement strand
ACTATGAGGATGCGCTGGCTCTGCTGGAACGTATACCGCCCGAAGTCCTGGACGAGTTTAGGAAGCCCAAAGCCGCCCGCCGTGAAGCCCACCTGAAGGAAGGAGGAATCGCGTGACAAATGAATTTGAAACCGAGGCTTTTGAAACTATCGACCTGTGCGCTTGTTTCGACCCAATCTTTGACCCGCCTTCTGAGCAGGCGGCCGCGTGGAATTTCTCTGAACCGGAACCGACCTTGGAAAACGCCTCCTTCTATGTTGTTGAACCCGACGGTACTGAGTATTTCTACTGCGGCGGTACCCGCATCAAAATCAACGAGTATTTCACGCCACGAGGCAAGGAATTGGAACACCTGATGGAGGACACCATCCAGTTTGCGGCTAAACTCGCATAACGCGTTTAATTGCTTTCGTCTATATATTCTTGCAAAAACGTTGATTTTGATCCACGCTTACGGTACAATAAAGCTGGAAGTATGGTAAGCGTGGGTTGTTTCAACGCGAAGGAGGATTTTTCAATGAAACAACCGAACAACGCAAAGATTTATAATACCGCTTTGTATATGCGGCTTAGCCGCGACGATGAATCCTACGGCGATAGTGTTAGCATTGAGACCCAGCGCACCATCCTGCGGCAGTACGCTGCCGAACACGGCCTGCGTGTCTTTTCAGAGTATGTAGACGACGGCTGGAGCGGTACCAATTTCGAACGCCCCGGTTTCCAGCGGATGATGGACGATGTGGAGGCCGGCAAAGTCAACTGCGTCGTTACCAAAGACCTGAGCCGCTTTGGCCGCGAGCACGTCATGATGGACTACTATCTGGAGTTCGTCTTCCCGGAAAAGCAGGTCCGTTACATTGCCATCACCGAGAACGAGGACACCGAAAAGGGCCTGTCCGACTTCGTGCCATTCAAAAATCTGTTCAACGAATGGTATGCCAAGCACACCAGCCGCAAAGTCAAGGCCGTCCTCCACGCCAAGTTTGCCGCCGGTCAGCGTACCTTTGCTTGCGCTCTCAAGCCGATATACGTCCAAAAAATATACGCTCCATCGCGTATCTACCCTCCGCATACCTCCATTCTCCGGCCCGTGGGTGTACTTTGCAGGCCGCATTGTGCTATACTCGGGCCAGAAGAAAGGAGGCGCACCCCATGGACCAATTCAAAATAGGCCGCTTTATCGCCGCAAGGCGGAAGGAATGCGGCCTCACCCAGCGGCAGCTTGCCGACGCGCTTGAGATCAGCGACAAGACCGTCTCCAAGTGGGAGACCGGCCGCGGGCTGCCCGACGTCGCCCTGATGCTGCCCCTGTGCGAGACGCTGGGGGTGACGGTCAACGATCTGCTCACCGGGCAAAGGGTGGAGCAGGCCGACTATCAACAGAAAGCGGAGGAAAATATGATGGATCTGATGCGTGAAAACCAGGAAAACAAAAAGCGGTTCGTTCTTGCGGCGGCCTGCGGCAGCGTCACTGTCGTGGCGGTCTGCGCGCTGGTGACCATCGCGTCGGCGCTCGAGCTGCCGGCGCCGGCCCGCATCGCGGTGGTGGCGCTGGCGGTGGCGACGGGCGTCGTCGGCGTGGGGGCGACAGCGGCGCTGGACGCGCAGACCGGCTGTTATGAGTGCCCGTCCTGCGGCCAGCTCTTCGTGCCGACCCTGGGCGAATACGTCAAGGGCTACCACACCCTCACCCGTCGCCGGCTGACCTGCCCGCACTGCGGCAAGACCGCCATGTGCCGGCATAAGATCACCCGTTGACGTCCAATAGTGCGCAAAGAGGCCCTCCCCGCGCGGGGAGGGCCTTGTGTGTTTGGGTGCAGCGCCCGGGCGGCCTTAGTCGGCGTCCTGCAGGGCGTCGTAGCCCTGCTCGCCGGTGCGGACCTTGACGACGTTCTCCACGTCGTAGACGAAGATCTTGCCGTCGCCGACATGGCCGGTGTAGAGGGCCTTGCGGACGGCTTCCACCACCGCCTCGACCGGCACCTTGGAGACGACCACCTCCACCTTCAGCTTGGGCAGCAGGCGGGCCTCGACCGGCACGCCGCGGAAGAAGGCTTCGTGGCCCTTCTGCTGGCCGTAGCCAAAGACGTTGGTCACGGTCAGGCCGGTCACGCCGATCTGCTCCAGGGCGTTCTGCAGCGGGATGAAGCGGTCCTGCCGGGTGACCACCGACACCTTGGTCAGGGCCGCGCCGGCGCGGGGCTTGTGCTCGACCGGGACGGCCTCGGCTGCGGCAGCCGCGGCGGCCGCGACGGCCGGGGCAGGGAAGGGCTGCGGCGCAGCCTCCAGCGCGCTGAAGTCGCCGGTGGGGATGGCCGGGGCGAAGTCGGGGTAGGCGAGGTTGCCGTGCTCGCCGATGTCGAGGCCGGCCAGCTCTTCCTCCGGGCTGACCCGGATGCCGACGGTGTACTTGAGGGCCAGCCAGACCAGACCCGAGGTCACGAAGGTGAACGCGCCCACAGCTGCGACGCCCACGGCCTGGACGCCCAGCAGCCCGAAGCCGCCGCCGAACAGCAGGCCGCTGCGGGTGGCCAGGGTGGTGACGCCCTCCTCGGCGAAGATGCCGACGCAGAGGGTGCCAAAGACGCCGCAGCACAGGTGGACCGCCGTCGCGCCGACGGGGTCATCCACGTGGAGCTTGTCGAACAGGCCCACCGCGAACACCACCAGCACGCCGGCGATGGCCCCGATGATCAGGCTGCTCTCGATGCTGACATAGGCGCAGCTGCCGGTGACGCCCACCAGGCCGGCCAGGCAGCCGTTGATGGTCATGCCCAGGTCGGGCTTGCCGATGGTCACCCAGGAGGTGATGGTGGCGGTCAGCACGGCGGCGATGGCCGAGGTGTTGGTGGTGACCAGAATGTGCATCACGTCGGCCGGGTGCTGGAAGCTCATGGTCGAGCCGGGGTTGAAGCCGAACCAGCCCAGCCACAGCACGAACAGACCGATGACCGCCAGGGACATGTTGTGGCCGGGGATGGCCTGGGCCTTGCCGTCCTTGTCATACTTGCCGATGCGGGGGCCGAGCAGCAGCGCGCCGGCCAGCGCGGCCCAGCCGCCCACCGAGTGGACCGCCGCGTCGCCGGCAAAGTCCATGAAGCCCATCTGGGCCAGCCAGCCGCCGCCCCAGATCCAGTGGCCCACGATGGGGTAGATGACCAGCGTCAGCACAAAGGAGAACAGGATGAAGGAGACGTACTTGATCCGTTCGGCCACGGCGCCCGAGACGATGGTGGCCGCCGTGCCGCAAAAGACCAGCTGGAAGAAGAACTTGCCCCAGAAGGGGACGGTGGAAGTCAGGGTGTCGTCATAGAACGACAGGTCCTGCCCGCCCAGCACGAACAGGTGCTGGGTGCCCACGAAGGGGTTGTCCCCGCCGAACATCAGCCCCCAGCCCAGCAGCAT
>CALXGZ010000167.1 GCA_944387975.1 uncultured Faecalibacterium sp. | reverse complement strand
TAGCTGTTTTTGTTCGAGCTTATAATCGTTTTGGCCTTGCAAAATCAAGATATCGAGCATTTCATCCAGGGGCGCATATACACTTCTCTCTTTTTGATTTTCTTTAACTGTTCGATTGGACACTCCTCGGCAGGAACTCCCTCTTTACAAAGGGCTACAAAATAGTTACAATGAAAGGTACAGAATTGCCGGCAGGCTTTGGATCGGCCGATTGCAAAGGAGAGATGTACCTATGAAGATCACCCGCCGCCTGATGCTGCGCTGCTCGGGGGCCGTCGCCGCCGCCCTGGCCCTGATGGGGGCCGGCGCGCAGGGCAGCCTGTTGGACTGGCTGCAACGCTGGTTCGGGGCAGGGGAGGGGGCCGCTTCCTCGGGCGCAGCCTCTTCGGTGCCGGCGGCCTCCTCGCAGGCGGCTGCCAGCAGCGCCCCCGCCCTGCCGCCTTACGACGCCGACCCCCTGACCGGCGAGGCCAAGCGCGGCCGCGGCCGCATCGTCGGCGTGATGGTCAACAATATCTGCAACAGCGCCCGCCAGAACGCCCGGCCCCAGCGGGGCCTGTCCGCGGCGGCGGTGCTGATCGAGTCCAAGGTCGAGGGCAACATCAGCCGGCTCTGCGCGCTTTACAGCGATGTGGACGACATCCCCGAGGTCGGGCCGCTGCGCTCCGGCCGGGACCAGTTTTTGCAGCTGCTGATGCCCTGGCAGGGCCTGTATTACCACGACGGCGAGAGCGTGTTCTGCACCCAGTACGTCAGCCAGTGGGACTACGCCGGCCTGAACATCGGCGGCAAAAGCTACTTTGGCACCCCTGTCCATCCCCACGTCGCCCACCGCGACCCCCGGGACGGCGTCGTCGCCTATGAGCACACCGAGTTCACCTCGGGCCGCGAGATCCGCCGCGCCGCCGAAAACGCCGGCATCGGCCTTCGCTATGACTATGACGCCACCTTCTTCCCCTTCGCCGACTACCGCAGCGGCGAGGAGGCCCTGCTGGAGGGCTGCGCGGCGGCCGCCAGCGTGACGGTCCGCCATTCGGCCAACTACCGCTCGGCCTTCCGCTACAGCGCGGAGGACAAGGCCTACCGCATGGAGATGTACAGCGCCCGCAGCGGCCGCTTTGAGCCGGCGGTGGACGAGCTGAACGGCCGGCAGCTGGCCTTCGAGAACCTGCTGGTCTGCTTTGCGCCCATCGCGGCCTACCCCGGCGACTCCGGCGACGTGCAGCAGGTCCAGTACATCGCCGGGGGCGAGGCCTTCCTCTTCACCCGCGGGCGCGTGCAGCCCTGCCAGTGGTCGAAGCCTGCCCCCGACCTGCCCCTGGAGGTGGACGGCCTCGGCCAGCCGGTGCTGTTCAACCGCGGCCGCAGCTACCTGGCCATCGTGGATGAGGACGAGCGGGAGGCCTTCGCCTACAACGCCTGACAGCGAGGAACACAGCATGAAAAAGCTCACTCGGGCCCTGGCGGCCCTCGCGGCGGCCCTACTTTTGACGGGCTGCCTGCCCCTTGCGCCGCAGGCCGGCGACGCATCCACCGCGCGGGAGGCCGTCCCCCTGGACCCCCTCACCGGCGAGGTGGACCGCTGGCCCGGCCAGCGCCCCGCCGCTGTCTTTGTCTACAACGGGCTGGACGCCGGGCGGCAGTGGGGCATAGGGGAGGCCTCGCTGGTGCTGGAGGCCCTCACCGAGGGCGACAGCGTCACCAGCCTGTGCCTGGTCTACCCCTCCCTCGAGGCGGTGCCCAAGACCGGCCCCGTCGCCCAGGCGCGCGACCTCTATTTGCAGCTGCTGATCTGCCAGCAGGCCATCCCGGTGCAGCGCGGGGCCAGCATCTACGCCGCCAACTTCCTGGACGAATACCAGATCCTGCCCCTGGACGCCCTCAGCCTTGGGGTCAAGGGCTTCAGCTATGAGGGCGTGTGGGGCCAGCCCGACCAGATCAGCTGGACCACCAGCGGCGCGGCCCTGACCCCCCTGGCCGAGAGCGCGGGCCTGTCCCTTGCGCCGCAGGCCGCCGCTGCCGCCTCCACCGCCGGCGAGGACGAGGCGGAGGACGGCGTCCGCCTGCCGCCCCTGCTCCCCTTCGGGGAGCCTGCCGGCGGCAAGGAGGGGGCCTCTTCGGTCGAGGTCATCTTCTCGGCCGAGGCCTCGACCCGCTTTACCTATGACGAGGGCACCGGCCATTACCTGATGGCCCGGGCCGACGGCAGCCCCCAGACCGACGCCAACACCGGCGCGCAGGCCGGCTTCGACAACCTGCTCATCCTCTACAGCGCGCCGTCCCGCCGGGACGACGGCTACTCCTGGGGATACGACCTGACGATGGGCGCGGGGGTCTACCTGAGCGGCGGCTCGGTCTGGAGCATCCTCTGGATGCCCGGCGTGGACTCCACCCTGGCCATCTACAACTCGGACGGCACCGCCCTGGACCTTCGCCCCGGCACGAGCTACATCGCCCTGATGGGCAGCGTGGCCGGCCAGGAGGTGGTGCTGCGGGACAGCAGCGGCGCCGAGATCAGCGCGAACTGAAAACGCAAAAACGCCGTCCGGCATCCTGGCCGGGCGGCGCTTTTTTTGCGCGTCCTTACTGGTAGGCCTCGTTGTTTTCGGCCTCGGCCTGGCCGCGCAGGGTGTCGGCGTAGCCGTAGGGCACGATGTCGATGGCCTCCACCATCTTATCCCGCATCCACAGCTGCACATCCGTCTGCACCGTGTAGCCGCAGCCGGGGTCGGCCATCCATTGCTCGGGGCGGCGGCTGGGCAGCGCGTGCTGCGCCAGCATACTGACGATCACCCCGCCGTGGGTCACGCAGGCGGCCTCCGTGACGTCCATGCGGATCATATACTTGAACAGCTTGAGCAGCGACTCGCCGCAGCGGCGGTGGAAATCGGCGGTGGGCTCGGCCCCTTCGGGCGTAAAGCCCGAGCCGGGCGTGATCCACTTGGAAAAGTCCGGGTCCTTGACCAGCTCCTTGACCGGGCGGCCCTCGAACACGCCGAAGTGCGCCTCCCGCAGGTCGTGTACGGTGAACTGGTGCGCCGCCCCGGGGAAGAGCAGGTTCGCCGTCTCGACCGCGCGCAGCATCGGCGAAGCAAAGACGGTGTCCACCTCCGGGTAGGTAAAGCGCGCCTGCAGCTCGGCCAGCTGGGCCCGGCCCTCGTCGCACAGGGGCAGGTCGGTCCCGCCGCCGATGTAGCGCCCGTCCAGGTTGCCGGCGGTCAGGCCGTGGCGGATCAGATGCAGCTTAAAGGTCTTCATGCAAACAAGCACCTCACTCGATCAAAAAAATTTTGCGCCCCCGCCGGGCGCAGGCACAAGATATCCGGCCAGTCTGCCCCAGTGTATCATATATCTGGTGGCAGGGCAAGCCTTTTGACAAAAACGACGAAAAATCAGGCAAAATCTCGTCGATTTTTTCCTTTACAAGTCGTTTTCCATTATGTATAATCAACGTGTTGTTGTATCAAGGAAAGGAAGGGCTTTTTCCGGCGGGCAAGGCTGCCGCCGGGGCCCGGGAGGATCGACTCATGGAATTCAACCGCATCATCAAGCTCCTGCGCACCGAGCGCGGCATCACCCAAAAGCAGGCTGCCGAGGATCTGCACATCTCCCAGGCGCTGCTGTCCCACTACGAAAAAGGCATCCGGGAATGCGGCCTCGACTTCGTCGTCCGGGTGGCCGACTATTACGGCGTCTCCTGCGACTACCTGCTGGGCCGCAGCGCCGACCGCACCGGCGCGGTGCTGACGGCCGACAACATCCCCAACCCCGACAAGATGAAGGATAACGTCTACCACGGCAGCGTGCTGCCCACCATGAACAAAAAGCTGATCTCCAACAGCCTGAACGTCCTCTACGCCAAGGTGGGCCAGTGCCGCAACAAGGCCCTGGTCACCGAGATCAGCGCCTACCTGATGATGGCCGTGTACAAGATGTTCCGCCTGCTGTACGCCAGCGGCCCGCACAACGCGGCCAGCATGTTCAGCGTCGGCGAGGGGCAGTGGGCCGGCTATTCGGACGCCGTCATGCGCATGGCCGAGGCCAACGTCAGCGTGCTGCTGGCGGGCGGCAGCCTGAAGGGCGGCGAGGGCCTGCAGGACCCCGCGCCCCTGACCATGACCACCGAGAGCCTGACGCGGGAGTTCCCCCTCTATACCTCCAGCCTGCTCAACCTGGTCAAGACCAGCGAGACCCGCATCCACGCCCTGACCCCGCCCGAGGAAGGCAAATAACGCGCCCAAAACGCCCGCACAGCCGCAAGGCCGCGCGGGCGTTTTTCAGCAGTGCGTATCGATAAAGGCCGCGATGTCGGCAAAGACCTCCTCGCGGTTCAGCTCCAGCAGCAGCTCGTGGCGCGCGCCGGGGTACAGCTTGACCTCCACCTGGCGCAGCCCCGCGTCCCGCATGCTCTGGGCGGCCTTGCGCACGCCCTTGCCCATGCCGCCCACCGGGTCCGCGTCCCCGGAGAGGAACAGCAGGGGCAGCCCCTTCGGCGCGCGGGCCAGCAGCTTTTTGTCGCACAGGCGGGCCAGGCCCGTAAACAGGCTGTCGTAGCCGTTCAGCGTGAAGATAAAGCTGCAGCGCTCCTCGGCGCGGTAGCGGTCCACCTCGCGCTCGTCCCGGTTCAGCCAGTCGCTGGGGGTGCGCGCCGGCTCGAAGGCGCGGTTGTAGCTGCCGAAGGCCATGCTGTTCACCAGGCGGCTGCGGTAGCGCCAGCCCTTGCAGGCCGCCAGCAAATAGCACAGCGCCCGCCCCGCCAGCACGGCGGCCCTGGGCTGCCAGCCCGTCCCCATCAGGATGGCCCCGTTCAGCTCATCGCCGTACTCGCAGATATACTGCCGCGCGTAAAACGAGCCCATGCTGTGCCCCAGCAAAAACCAGGGCAGGCCCGCCAGCTCCGGCCGGGCCTTGGCCCAGCGGGTGACGGCGTGGATATCCTCCAGCAGCAGGCGGTTGCCGTCCGGCCCGAAATAGCCGTAGTCCGCCTTGCTGGCCACCGAGCCGCCGTGGCCCAGGTGGTCGTGGCCCACCGCCGCGATGCCCTGGCCGGCCAGGACGCGGGCCAGCTGCTCGTAGCGGCCGATGTACTCCACCATGCCGTGGGTCATCTGCAAGACGGCCCGGGGCTGCCCCTCCGGCAGGCAGAGCAGGACGTTCAGCGCGGCGCCCGCCTTCGTGGACGGGATCGTAACATAGCGCAGGCTGCTCATAGCTGTCCCTCCTGTTCTCCGCCGTTTGTCAGGGCGGCCAGCCGGGCCAGGCAGGCCCGGCAAACGCATTTGCCTTCAAAAAGCACCGCGCCCTCGTCCTCCGCGCCGCAGAAAGCGCAGGCGCTGGGCGGGATATACTTGCGTATCACGATCGCACCGTCCTGCGCAAAGATCTCCACCTTGCTGTCGCTGCCCATGCCAAGCGCCGTGCGCAGCTCCTTGGGCAGGACCACCCGCCCCAAATTGTCGACGCCGCGGACGATCCCGGTGCTGCTTCCCTTCATCATGTCGTTCTCCTTTTATCTTCCCCGCAGGGACAGCCGCCAATACGACAGCTTTTTCCCTGTTTTTTCCAGTATACAGGAAGAGACAGCATTCGTCAATGATTCCGATTTTGTTCGACAGGAAATACTTTTCCCCGGCGCGCAAAGCGCCCCTTTCCACCCCAAAAAAGTCGAAGCCGGGCGCTTTTTGAGCGGCGGGCGCAAAAAGGCCCGCGCCGGGCCGAAAGGACGCGGGCGCGGGCCGGAAAGCCGCGCATGTTGTGTTACAGCTGCAGCAGGCCCACCTTGCGGTAGACCTTCTGGACCATACGGTCCGCGATGCGGCAGGCCGCCGCCGCGCCCTGCTTGAGGACGCCGTCCACATAGGCCTTGTCGGCCAGGATGCGGGCGTACTCGCCCTGGATGGGGGCCAGGCCGTCGGCCACGGCCGCGCCCACAGCCTCCTTGAAGACGCCGTAGCCCTGGCCGTCGAACTCCCGCTCGATCTCTTCAAAGCTCTTGCCGGTGAAGACCTGGTAGATCACCATCAGGTTCGACACGCCCGGCTTTGCCGCCGGGTCGTAGCGGACCACGCCGTCCGAGTCGGTCACCGCGCGCTTGAACTTGCGGGCGATGGCGTCGCGGTCGTCCGTCAGCAGGATGAAGGCGTTGGCGTTGGTATCGCTCTTGCTCATCTTGCGGGTGGGGTCGGCCAGGGACATGATCTTGGCCCCCTCCTTGGTGACGTAGCCCTCGGGCAGGTTGAAGGTGGGGCTGTAGGCGTTGTTGAAGCGCTGGGCCACGTTGC
>CALXGZ010000166.1 GCA_944387975.1 uncultured Faecalibacterium sp. | reverse complement strand
AGGTTCAGGATGGTGTCCATCATGCCGGGCATGGACTGGCGGGCGCCGGAACGGACGGACACCAGCAGGGGGTTGGAGTTGTCGCCGAACTTCTTGCCGGTGATCTCCTCCAGGCCCTTGACATGCTCGAAGATGTCGGCGACCAGCTCTTCGCTCAGCTGGCGGCCGTCGGCGTAGTACTGGGTGCAGGCCTCGGTGGTGATGGTGAAGCCCTGGGGCACGGGCATGCCGGCGGCGGTCATCTCCGCCAGGCCCGAGCCCTTGCCGCCCAGGATATTCTTCATCGTGGTCTTATCGCCGCCAAAAGCGTCGTTGCCCTCGCTGAAGTAGTAGATATACTTTTTGCTCATGGATTCATTTACCTCCCGTTTTGATTGGTGCCGGGTGCTTTGCGGCCCGGCGGTACAGCTATCGTTCGTTTTTTGCGTAACGTACTGCGTGCAGCAATATTATACCAGACATCCGGGGCAAAATCCAGTAATTCAAAGCTGAAATCTGCCAGTTTTGTTTACACAAATTTGTGCATTTCCCTTGAAAAAACAAGGCTTTTACGTTAATATATAGTGGGGTAGGTTCGGGACCTATTCCCGCCTTGTATCCAATATGCGCCGCCGGGCCCGGCCCGGCCCAGCCTTTGGGAGGTATTTATCATGGGTATGGAAAGTATGAACGCAAACACGCAGGACCTTTTGGCGGCGCGCGCCGCCCTGGACGCGGCCGAAGCCGCCAACGAGGCGGTGCTGCTGCGCTGCATCGCAAACGGCGCCGTGATCGCCAGCCGCAACGTGTACATCGACGATACCGTGCAGATCGCGCCCGGGGCCGTCATCCTGCCCGGCTGCGTGCTGCGGGGCGCCACGGTCATCGGGCCGGGCTGCGTCATCGGGCCGAACAGCCTGATCGAGGACAGCGCCGTCGGCGAGGGCAGCGCCGTCAACGCCAGCCAGGTCTACGCCTCGCAGATCGGCCCGCACAACAACATCGGGCCCTTCACCCACGTGCGGGCGGGCACCGTCACCGACTACGGCGTGCACCTCGGGGCCTATGTCGAGACCAAGAACTCGAACTTCGCCCGCGGCAACACCGTCAGCCACCTGACCTACATCGGCGACAGCGACGTGGGCAAGTACTGCAACTTCGGCTGCGGCACCGTCACCTGCAACTACGACGGCCAGGCCAAGCACCGCACTGCCATCGGGGACTACTGCTTCATCGGCTGCAACACGAACCTGGTCGCCCCGGTGTCCGTCGGGGACGGGGCCTACACCGCCGCCGGCAGCACCGTCACCCAGGACGTGCCGGCCGGGGCCCTTGCCATCGAGCGCGGCCGCCAGGCCAACGTCGAGGGCTGGGCCGTGCCCAAAATGGCGGCCTACATCGCCAAAAAGCAGCGCCTGGAGGCGGAACAGACCGCCGAACAGGCCGCCGCGCCGGCGCCCGGACCGCAGGGCTGAGCCCCGCGCCAAAACCGCATCCGACCAGCAGGCAGGCTGCGCACGCCGTGCGCGGCCCGCCCCTTTTTGCGCATCCGCGCCTTTTTTGCATACGATAGAAAGACTGAACACGCTATGACTACGAACGATATCTGGCTGATCGCCGGCCTGGGCAACCCCGAGGCCAAATACGAGCACACCCGCCACAACGCCGGCTTCGACGCGCTGGACTACCTGGCCGGCAAGTGGGGCGTCTCCGTCTCCAAAGCCAAGTTCCAGGGCCTGTGGGGCCAGGGCGAGGTAGACGGGCGCAGGGTCTGCCTGCTCAAGCCCCTTACCTATATGAACCTTTCGGGCGATTCCATCGCGCAGCTGGCCGCCTTTTTCAAGGTGCCGGCCGCGCACGTGATCGTCCTGTGCGACGACGTCACCCAGGCCCCCGGCAAGCTGCGCATCCGGCCCTCCGGGTCGGCGGGCGGGCACAACGGCCTGAAGAGCATCATCGCGCGGCTGGGCACCGAGGCCTTCCCCCGCATCCGCATCGGCGTGGGCGAAAAGCCCCGCCCCGACTACGACCTGGCCGACTGGGTGCTGGGCCGCCTGCCCGACGAGGACGCCAAGGCCCTGGCCGGCCGCTGGCCCGACATCGACGCCGCCGCCCGGCTGATCATGGCCGGCAAGCTGCCCGAAGCCCAGAACAAATACAACCGTTGACGCCCTGCCGGGAGGTGCACGCCCCATGCTGTACGAGCCATTGCTGAAACAAAGCGCCGAATACCAGAAGATCGCCGCCAGCCTGGCCAGCCCCGGGCCCGCGGCCCTGTTCGGCCTGCCGCCCGCCGGGCGGGCGCTGGTGTACGCCCTGCTTGCCCGGGACCTGGGGCGGCCGCTGTGCATCGTCACCCCCGGCGAGGCCGAGGCCACCCACATCGCCGCCGACCTCGAGGCGCTGGGCGCGGCGGCCGCGGTGTTTCCCTCGCGCGACCTGATGCTGCGCCCCGTGGAGGGCGCCGGGCGCGAGTACGAGTACCGCCGCCTGTCCGTGCTGGGCGCGCTGGCGGGCGGGCGGCTTGCCGCCGTCTGCGTCCCGGTAGAGGCGCTGCTGCAATACACCGTCCCCCGGGCCGAGTTCCTCGCCAACACGCTGACGCTCAAGCCGGGGCTGCGCTTTTCCCGCGAGGGGCTCATCCAGCGGCTGTTCGCGGCGGGCTATGTGCGCCGCAGCCAGGTGGAGGGGCCCGGCCAGTTCAGCGTCCGGGGCGACATCGTGGACATCTACGCCCCCGACATGGCCGCCCCCGCCCGGCTGGAGTTCTGGGACGAGGAGATCGACTCCATCGCCTCCTTCGACCTGGTCAGCCAGCGGCGGGACGCCGCGCTGCCCAAGGTGTACCTCTCCCCCGCGCGCGAGGTGCTGTTCGGCAGCTGCGACGAGACCGCCGCCGCCCTGCGCGCCGCCCTCGGGCAGGCCCGCGGCAAGCGCCGCGCCGCCCTGGAAAAGGCCATGGCCCCGGAGCTGGCCCAGCTGGACGCCGGCCAGATGCCCGAGGCGATGGACAAATACTACGGCATCCGCTACCCGCAGCCCGCCACCCTGCTGGACCACCTCGACGCGCCGCTGCTGATCCTGGACGAGGTGGGCGGCATCCGCGACGCCGAAAAGGCCGCCGCCTACCGCCGCGGCGAGGAGCTGGCCGGCCTGCTGGAAGAGGGCCTTGTCTGCCCCGGGCTGGACGTGCTGTACCAGGATATGGCGGACCTTGCCGCCGCGGCCGGCAAATACCCCACCCTGCTGTGCGAGAACTTCCTGCGCGGCATGAACGAGTTCAAGCTCAAGGACCTGATCAACGCCGAGGCCCACGTCTGCCCCAGCTGGAACGGCGAGCTGCGCAGCCTGCTGGAGGACCTCGACCCCCTGGTGCGCCAGGGCTACGCGGTGACGCTGTACTGCGGCACGCCCAAGGGCGCGGCCGCCCTCACCCGGGACCTGGCCGACAAGGGCTACGCCGTCAGCATGAGCCGCGATATACGCCCCAGCCCCGGCCTTGTGCAGGTGCTGCCCGGGCACCTGAACGCCGGCTGCACGCTGCCCTTCGCCCGCTGCGCCGTCCTGACCAGCCGCCGCCACGGCCTTGACGCCGCGGCCGAGGCCCGCGCCAAAAAGCGCAAAAAGAGCAAGGACGCCCTGTCCAGCCTGGCGGACGTCAAGCCCGGCGACTACGTCGTGCACCAGAGCCACGGCGTCGGCATGTACGCCGGCATCCAGCGGCTGGAGGTGCAGGGCGCCACCAAGGACTATTTGAAGATCCAGTACTCCGGCTCGGACGTGCTGTATGTGCCCGTCACCCAGCTGGACCTGCTCAGCCGCTACACGCCCCCCGGCGACGAGGACAAGGTCAAGCTGGCCAAGCTCGGCGGGGCCGAGTGGCAGCGCACCCGCGCCCGCGTCAAAAAGGCCACCGAGGAGATGGCCCAGGAGCTGATCGAGCTGTACGCCCGCCGCAAGCAGGCCAAGGGCTTCGCCTTCCCGCCCGACGGCGAGTGGCAGCAGGACTTCGAGGCGCGCTTCGACTACGACGAGACCGAGGACCAGCTGGCCGCCACCGCCGAGATCAAGCGCGATATGGAGCACGCCTGGCCCATGGACCGCCTGCTGTGCGGCGACGTCGGCGTCGGCAAGACGGAGGTGGCCCTGCGCGCCGCCTTTAAGTGCGTGATGGGCGGCAAACAGTGCGCCATCCTGGCCCCCACCACGCTGCTGGCCTGGCAGCACTACAACACCATCCTCTCGCGCATGGAGGCCTTCCCCGTCAAGGTCGAGCTGCTGTCCCGCTTCCGCACCGCCAAGCAGCAGAAGGAGGCCCTGCGCGGCCTGCAGGCCGGCGGGGTCGATATCGTGGTGGGCACCCACCGCCTGCTGTCGAAGGACGTGCGCTTCCACGACCTGGGGCTCGTCATCATCGACGAGGAGCAGCGCTTCGGCGTGCGCCACAAGGAAAAGCTGAAGCAGAACTTCATCGGCGTGGATATGCTCACCCTTTCGGCCACGCCCATCCCCCGCACCCTCAGCATGGCCATGAGCGGCATACGCGATATGTCCACCATCGAGGAGCCCCCCTTCGAGCGCCAGCCCGTCGAGACCTTCGTGCTGGAATACAACGAGCTGATCCTCGCCGAAGCCATCAAAAAGGAGCTGGCCCGCGGCGGCCAGGTCTACTACCTGCACAACCGCGTGGACAACATCGAGTCTACCGCCGCCCGCGTGCAGCGCATGGCCCCCGGCGCGCGTGTGGGCATCGCCCACGGCAAAATGACCGAGGAAGAGCTGAACCCCGTCTGGCAGCAGCTGCTGAACGGCGAGCTGGACGTGCTGGTGTGCACCACGCTGATCGAGACGGGCATCGACGTGCGCAACTGCAATACCCTGATCATCGAGGACGCCGACCGCATGGGCCTGGCCCAGCTGTACCAGCTGCGGGGGCGCGTGGGCCGCAGCGGGCGCAAGGCCTACGCCTACTTCACCTTCCGCCGGGACAAGACCCTGTCGGACATCGCGCAAAAGCGCCTGTCCGCCATACGGGAGTTCACGGCCTTCGGCTCCGGCTTCCGCATCGCGATGCGCGATCTGCAGATCCGCGGCGCGGGCAACCTTTTGGGCCACAGCCAGCACGGCCACATGGAGGCCGTCGGCTACGACCTGTATATGAAGATGCTGAACCAGGCCATCGCCGCCGCCCGCGGCGAGCCCGTCCAGCGCGACAAGAGCGAATGCCTTGTGGACCTGCGCGTGGACGCCTATATCCCCGAGCGCTATATCCCCGACGGCCCCGGCCGCATCGAGGCCTACCGCCGCATCGCCGCCATCCAGGACCCCGCCGGCGCGGCCGACGTCCTGGACGAGCTGATCGACCGCTACGGCGACCCGCCGGCCTCCGTCAGCGACCTGGTCAACGTCTCCCTGGTGCGGGTGCTGGCGGCCTCGGTGGGCGTGTACGAGGTCACGCAGAAAAAGGACCTGCTGACCCTCTCGCTGGAGACGCTCGGCCTGCCCATGATCCGCGGCCTGCTGGCCGCCTTCGACGGCCGCGTGACCGCCGGCGCCGGGGCAAAGCCCTACCTCTCGGTCCGCCTGCGCGAGGAGGAAAAGCCCCTCGAGCTTTTGCAGCAGCTGCTGCAGACCATGGCCCAAATTCAGACCCAGGCCCAGGCCAGGGACGCCGCCCCCGCGCCCAAAAAGCCTTGACGCGCCCGCCCCGCCGGGTTTATACTGGGTAAGTTATCCCAACCGCTCAACAAACGACAAAGGAGCATACCGCAATGAAACACAAACTGCTCGCGCTGGCCAGTGCGCTGGCGCTTTGCCTGGCGCTGGCCGGCTGCCACTTCTCCACCCCGGACACCGTGGGCGCCATCGGCGGCGAGGAGATCGGCTCGGGCCTGTACCTGCTGGCCCAGTTCGACGCCTACCAGCAGGCCGCCCAGTACGCCGGCGAGGACCAGGACCCCGCCGACGTCAAAGCCTTCCTCAGCGCTGCCATCACCCCCGACGGCGGCGAGGCCGTCGCCGTCAGCGACTACGTGGCCGCCGCCACCGAGGACGAGCTGCGCCGCTATGTGGCCGTGGAGGCCCGCTTCGCCGCGCTTGGCGCCGAGCTGGACCCCGCCTACACCGCCCAGGCCGACAGCTACACCGACCAGCTGATGGACAGCTACGGCGCGCTCTACGCCGCCAACGGCATCGGCGAGGAGACCATCCGCAGCTACGAGTATAACCTCGCCAAGCAGAGCGCCCTGGTGGAGCTGCTCTACGGCCAGGACGGCGAGACCCCCCTCACCGACGAAGAGCTGACCGATCACCTTGAAAACGAGATGCTCTACCTGCGCTACGTCACCGTGCCGCTGTACAACACCTCCACCTTCGCCTTTGCGGACGAGGCCCAGGCCGCCGAGATGCTCTCCCTGGCCGAGGCCGCCGCAGCGGACAGCACCCCCGACACCTTCGACGAGACGGTGGCCGCCGCCCTGCCCGGCATTTACGCCGTGCTGGACGCCGAGCTCAGCGCCGAAGACGCCGCCGCGCAGCTCAGTTCCAGCTTCCTCACCCGCAGCCAGATGGACGCCAGCTTCTCGCCGGAGGCCGCCGCCGCGCTGGGCGGCCTCGACTACGGCCAGGCCGCCGCGGTGGAGTACGGCTCCACCTCCCTGCTGATCGCCCTCCGGCTGGACCCCCTCGCCACCCTGACCCTGGACGATCTGCGCGCCACCATCCTCTCGGACCTGGGCGCCGCCCTGGTGCAGGCGGATATGGAGGCCGGCGGCGCGGCCCTTGCGGCCGAACTGGACCAGGCCGCCATGGCGAAGCTCCCCGCTTCCCGCATCAAGACCGGCGCCTGAGCGCGGCGCAATGTAAAAAGTTGGTAAAATGTAGGTAAAAGTCCTGCTACAGGCAGCGGTTTCCATCGTGGGACCGCTGCTTTTTTGTGCGCCGTGCGCGGGCTGTCCGCCCGGGCGCGACATTATTCTTGCAAATCACCTATAAATCAAGTAAAATAGATGTAAGGTTTTTGTGCGCCGGACGCGCCGAAAACCTCAGCTCTTGGATGTTTTGCGGCTTCGTGCCCGACAGGGGCGTTTCGTTTCCCGTCCCGGGGCATGGGCCGCAGTGCGGCCTGCCGCGCCCCGCTGGACCTGCCGAAAGGAGTCTTGAACAACTTTATGGATCTGTCATTTACCTCGTTCTGGGGTCAGCTGGCCGGCAACCCGATGTTGATCATCACCACGCTGTTCACGCTGGGGGTCATCTTCGTCAACGGCTGGACCGATGCGCCCAACGCCATCGCCACCTGCGTCACCACGCGCTGCATGGGCGTGCGTTCGGCCATTTGGATGAGCGCGCTCTTCAATTTCCTCGGCGTGTTCGTCATGACCCAGATCAACAGCTCGGTGGCGTCCACCATCAGCAACATGGTGGACTTCGGCGCCGACACCTCCAGCGCGCTGATCGCCCTGTGCGCGGCGCTGCTGTCCATCGTGGTGTACAGCGTGGGCGCGTCGATCTTCGGCATCCCCACCAGCGAGAGCCACAGCCTGATCGCCGGCCTGTCCGGCGCGGCCATCGCCATCCAGGGCGGCGTGGACGGCATCAACTTCAACGAGTGGGTCAAGGTGCTGTACGGCCTGGCCCTCAGCCTGCTGCTGGGCTTTGCCACCGGCTGGCTGATCTGCAAGGCCGTCACCATCCTGTGCCGCAACGTCGAGCTGCGGGCGGCCAACCGCTTTTTCCAGGCCGCGCAGATCGCGGGCGCCGCGGGCATGAGCTTCATGCACGGCGCGCAGGACGGCCAGAAGTTCATCGGCGTGCTGTTCCTGGGCCTGGCCTTCGCCCACGGGCAGGGCTCGGTCGCCGGCATGGAGATCCCCGTCTGGCTGATGCTGCTGTGCAGCGTGGTCATGGCGCTGGGCACCAGCGTCGGCGGCGAAAAGATCATCAAGTCCGTGGGTATGGACATGGTCAAGCTGGAGCGGTACCAGGGCTTCTGCGCGGACCTTGCGGGTGCGCTGTGCCTGCTGTACTCCAGCCTGTTCGGCATCCCGGTGTCCACCACCCACACCAAGACCAGCGCCATCATGGGCGTTGGCGCGGTCAAGCGGCTGTCGGCCATCAACTACGGCGTCGTCAAGGATATGATGCTGACCTGGATCTTCACCTTCCCCGGCTGCGGTCTGATCAGCTTTGTGATGGCCAAGGTATTCATGCAGATCTTTTAAACACAAAGGAGTTAAGCTACTATGTCGAAAAAGCAGGACGCCATTTATTTTGACAACTTTATCGAGTGCGCCGGCTTTGCCAGCAAGGCCGCGCTGCTGCTGAAAGATATCTTCCGCAACTTCGACCCCGCCAAAATGCCCGAGTGGATGGACCAGATCCACAGCATCGAGCATGCGGCCGACCGCTGCCGCCACGGCATGACCGACAAGCTGGCCAAGGCCTTCATCACCCCCATCGAGCGCGAGGACATCTCGGCCCTGAGCACCAACATCGACACCCTGACCGACAAGATCGAAGAGGTGTGCATGCGGGTGTACATCCACAACGTGCAGGCCATCCGCCCCGACGCCATCACCATGCTGGACGTGGTGATCCGCGGCTGCGAGGAAGTGTGCAAGATGCTGGAGGAGTTCGCGGACTTCCGCCACTCGAAGAAGCTGAAGGAGTACACCATCCACATCAACTCCCTCGAGGAGGAGAGCGACCGCCTGTTCATCGCCAACATGCGCCAGCTGCACGTGGAGGCGGGGCTGGACATCCGCGACATCATGGCCTGGGAGGAGATCTACACCTACCTGGAAAAGTGCGCCGACGCCTGCGAGGAGATCGCCGACAGCGTCGAGAACGTCGTCATGAAGAACTCCTGACCCAAAGCTAAAACGCAAACAGGGGCGGCCCCGCGGGGCCGCCCCTGTTTTTATGCGCGCATGCGCTTTATTCTGCCGTGTAGCCCGGCATCTGCCAGGCGAAGTGGTCGGTATGCAGCCACCTTTCGGCTTCCTCGCTCATCGGCTCGTGCAGCTCCTCGCGGTAGAGGGCCAGCACGTCGGCGTTCTCATGGCTGAAACGCACCGCGGCCGCGCGGTCGAGGCCGTACAGCACCTGGCCGCGCTCGTGGGCGCGCTCGATGTCGTCGCAGTGGATGGGCTGGCCGCCGCCGCCGGCGCAGCCGCCCGGGCAGGCCATGATCTCGACGAACTGCACGTGTACCTCGCCCTTGACGATGGCCTCGCACAGGGCGCGGGCGTTGCCCAGGCCGCTGGCCACCGCCACGCGGACGGTGGCGCCCGCCACGTCGAACTCGGCCTCGCGCCAGGCGCGGTTGTCGCCGCGGCGCGCCTCGCGCACGCTGCGGAAGGCGTCGGGCCGGGGGTTCGTGCCGGTGACGCGGTAATAGGCGGTGCGCAGCGCGGCCTCCATGACGCCGCCGGTCGCGCCGAAGATGACGCCCGCGCCCGTGTAATCGCCCAGCAGGCGGTCGAAGGGCGTCTCGATCACCGAGGCCACGGGCACGTGCTCGGCGCGCAGCAGGCGGATCACCTCGCGGGTGGTCAGCACGTAGTCCACGTCGGGCACGCCCGCCTCGTTGCACATGGTGGGCAGGTCGCACTCAAACTTTTTGGCCACGCAGGGCATCACCGACACGCAGCAGATCTTCTCGGGCGCGACGCCGATGCGCTGGGCGAACCAGTTCTTGACCACCGCGCCGAACATCTGCTGCGGGCTCTTGGCGGTGGACAGCTGGCCCACCAGCTGGGGGAACTGCCCCTTGACGAAGCGCACCCAGCCCGGGCAGCAGCTGGTGAACATGGGGTACTTGTCCAGCTCGCCCTTGCCCAGCCGCTCGAGGAACTCGGCGCTCTCCTCCATGATGGTCAGGTCGGCCGAATAGCTGGTGTCGAACACGTAGTCGAAGCCCACCTGCCGCAGCGCGCCGGCCAGGCGGTTGACGGTGGCCTGCTCCGGCTCCAGGCCGAAGGCCTCGCCCCAGGCGGTGCGCACCGCCGGCGCGATCTGCACCACGGTGACGGTCTCGGGGTCCTCGATGGCGCGCAGCACCGACTGCACGTCGTCCCGCTCGCGCAAAGCGCCCACCGGGCAGTGGGTGATGCACTGGCCGCACAGCGCGCAGTCAGCCTCGGTGATGGTGCGGTTCTCCGACACGTTGACGCGGGTGTGGCTGCCGGTGGCCACCAGATCCCAGACGTTCAGGCTCTGGACCTTGTCGCAGATCTGGATGCAGCGCATGCACTCGATGCACTTGGTGGTGTCCCGGATGAGGGGGAAGGTCTGGTCCCACCGGCGCAGCTTCTCGCTGGGCAGGTCGGCCTGGAAGGGGTTCGTGAAGATGCCCAGGTCGTTGGCCAGGGTCTGCAGCTCACAGTTGCCGCTGCGCACGCAGAGGGCGCAGGTGGCGTTGTGCCGGCTGAGGATCAGCTGCAGGTTGGTCAGGCGGGCGCGGCGCACCCGGGCGTTGTTGGTGCGGATCTCCATCCCCTCGGCCACCACGTTGTTGCAGGCGGGGATGAGCTTCTCCTCCCCTTCCACCTCGACGCAGCACAGCCGGCAGGCGCCGATCTCGTTGATGCCCTTCAGGTAGCACAGGTGCGGGATATGGATGCCGGCCGAGAGGGCCGCGTCCAGGATGGTGGTCCCCTCCGGCACGCAGATGGACCGGCCGTCGATTTTCAGCGTTACCATTTGATGTTCCTACCTCCCTTAAAGACGCCGTAGCCAAAGTGGTCGCAGCGCAGGCAGCGGCCGCACTCCTGCTGGCATTCCTCCTCGGTCATGCCCTCGGTGACAAGATTGAAGTCGCCGGCGATGTCCGGGATGTGGCGGCCCCGCAGGTTGACCCGCCCGCAGGCCGGGCTGTTGGTCAGCTGGGGCGCGGGCACCTCCACGTCCACCGTGATGGTGTGGTGGTAGCCCAGGAAGCTGTCGATGTTGTCGGCCGCGACCTTGCCGGCCGCCACCGCGCGGATGACGGTGGCCGGACCCGAGACGGCGTCGCCGCCGGCGAACACGTTGCCGCTGCCCGGCACGAAGGAGGAACTTTCGGCCTGGATGGCGCCCCAGCGGGTGCCGATGCCGCCCTCCTCAAAGGGCTTGGAGTGGATGGCCTGACCGATGGCCACGATGATGTAGTCGCAGGGGATGCGCACCGGCGGGGTGTTCGCCTTCTGGGGGGCGGGGCGGCCGTCCCGGCCCACCTTGCCGATCAGCTGGGGCTGCGCCCACAGGGCCACGGCGCGGCCGTTCTCGTCCGCCTCGATGTGGTCGGGGGCGTGCAGGGGCAGGATCTCGCCGCCCTCGGCCTTGGCCTCGTCGATCTCCTCGGGCAGGGCGGTCATGTCCTCGACCCGGCGGCGGTAGACGCAGGTGACGTGGGCCGCGCCCAGGCGCAGGCTGGTGCGGGTGGCGTCCATGGCCACGTTGCCGCCGCCGATGACGACGACCCGCTTGCCCGCCAGGTCGGGGATGTCCCCCTCGCCGCAGGCGCGCAGCATCTTGACGGCGCTGACCACGCCCTCGCTGTCCTCGCCCTCGATGCGCAGCTTCTTGTCGTCGTGGGCGCCGATCGAGATGTAGACCGCGTCATACTCGGCCTTGAGCTGGTCGAGGGTGA
>CALXGZ010000165.1 GCA_944387975.1 uncultured Faecalibacterium sp. | reverse complement strand
GTTGTGCAGGGCCCAGACGATGCTGGTGACGCCGGGGATCTGCTTGATGTCGGCCAGGGTGATCTTGTCGTTGCCTTCGCCATACCAGCGGAAACCCATTTGCATTGGCATAGTCTTTCTCTCCTTTATACTGAATTCGCGCGCCGCCCCGTGCCAGACACAGGGCGGCATCTTGTTACTACCATTCTAGTATATCAATCGAATTTTGGCAAGTGGTAATCTATCCATTTTTTGAGGCCGCTTTTTGTGGATTGTTCCAAAACAGAAAAAACCGTGAGAAAGTTCGTGCCTTTCTCACGGTCCGTTTCGCCGTTTTCACCAATATTTCCCCGCCCGGTGCAGAGCCTAGCCCTCGATGAAATAGTCCGGGTGCACCTTGCGGGCCGCCTCCACCGATACCTTGTAGCGGGTCAGATGCTCGCGCAGGGCGCGTTCGAGCGCGGCGGGGTCTCTCGCCTCCAGCGCGTCGGCGATCTTGCCGTGCTGGCCGGGCACCGAGAGGTTCTCTTCCAGCATCAGGCTGAACATGCGCAGCCGCTCGATGTGCTTGAAGGTGGACAGCATATGGTCGAAGTGCTCTTCCATGCCGCAGAACTCGAAGGCCAGGCGGTGGAAGCGGTTGTCGATCTCCAGCATGTGGCTGTTTTTCAGGGGGTTGTCGGGGCCGGCGCTCGCGGCGATGTATTCCCGGATGTTGGTGCGGTAGGCGGCCACGTGCTCGTCCCGGCAGTGCTTGCACACGTGGGTCAGCATCTCTTTTTCCAGCGTAAAGCGGGCGAACTGCTCCATCCGCATCAGCCGCAGGTCGATGGGGGCCACGTAGGTGCCGCTCTGCGGCTTGATGGTCACCATGTGGGCGATGTTCAGCATGATCAGCGCTTCGCGCACGGGGGTGCGGCTCATGCCCATCTCGCCCGCCAGCTGCCGGTCGTTGAGGGGGTCGCCGGGCTTCAGTTCCATTGTGACGATCCTGCCCCAGAGGATCTGATACGCCGCTTCACGTGCGTTTGCAGTTGCAGCCATACGGCGTGTCTCCTTTCTGGCCCGCCCTGTAATACAGGCGGGTGTCCATTATCATTGTAAACCGGTACTCACACGGCGTCAAGGGCCGTTTTGTTCAAATTTTGCAGCAATTTTTCTACATCCCGCCCACACGTGCTTACAAGCTGGGCTGTTTTGCGCGCCGGCGGCCGTACAGCGGCCAGTACCAGGCCGCCGCCAGGGCCAGCCCGCACACGATATCGATCACCGAGTGCTGCTTTGTGAACACCGTCGAAATACAGATCAGCCCCGCCCAGCCGAAGGCCAGCGCCTTCAGCCAGGGCCTGCCCGCCGCCAGCCTGCTTTTGGCAAAAGCCAGGGCCATGCAGCCCGAGCTCTGGCAGTGGATGGAGGGGCAGACGTTGTTGGAGGCGTCGGCCCTCCAGATCAGCTGCATGATGTCCATCGCGATGTTGTCGCGGCCCACCTCGGCGGCGGTGGGGCGCAGGTCCACCCCGTTGGGCAGCAGCATGTACAGGATCAGGAAGAAGGTCATGCCCGAGAACATCATCAGGCACAGCTGGTCGTAGGACGCCGTGTCGAACCACCACAGCAGCCCCGTCACCCCCGCCAGCAGGAAAAACCAGCTGCAATAGGGGAAGATGAACCACTCGTTGAAGGGGATCAGGTCGTCGAGGGGGTGGTGGATGATGTAGGTGGGGTCGGTGATGGTCCAGTCGAGGGTAAAGAACCAGACCAGATAGACCACCCAGTAGAGCTGGAACCACAGGTGCGGCCGGCTCTTGAGGATTTTCAGCATAACGTGCTCCTTTTATTTTATCTTACATGGATATTACCGTCTGTTTGCGCGCTGTTTACGGTGCGCGGGGGCGCGCTGCCCAGTTAAGTATTGTATCACATCTTGCGCCCTTGCGCAAACCGGAAAACATAAGTAAAATAAGAGGGGGCCTGCGCGCCCCATAGAGGGGCCCGGCGCCGCGCCGGGTAAGTTCGTTCCGCCTGTATCAAACTTGACAGTTCGAGGTCTCATGATGTATACTTCACCCATTCGTCTCATTGCGGTGGACCTGGACGGCACCGTCCTCAACGACCGCAAACAGCTCACCCCGCGCACCGCCGCAGCCCTGGCCGCGGCCGCCGCGCAGGGCGTCGAGATCGTGCCCGCCACGGGGCGCACTGCCGCCGGCCTGCCGGCCGAGCTGCTGGCCCTGCCGGGGGTCCATTACGCCATCACCTCCAACGGCGCGCGCATGATGGACCTGGCCGCCGGCCGCCCCCTGTGCGAGCTGTATCTCGCGCAGGACAAGGCCCTGGCCGCCTTCGACATCCTGGCCCGCTACGACTGCATGGCCGACCTGTTCCAGGACGGGCAGGGCTACACCACCGCGGCCAACCGCGCCGCGGCTTACCGCTTCGTGCCCGAAAACCTGCGCGAGTACGTGCTGCGCAACCGCGCCGTCGTGCCCGACCTGCGCGCCTTCATCGCGCAGCAGGCGCGCGGCGTCGAGAAGCTGACCGTCTTTTTCCTGGACGAGGCCGAGCGCCGGCGCGCCTGGGCCGAGGTGGCGGCGCTGGGGGTGGACGTCGTCTCCAGCCTGCCGCTGAACATGGAGATCAACGCCGCCGGGGTGGATAAGGGCGCGGGCCTGCTGGCCCTGGCCGCGCAGCTGGGCCTGCCCGCCGGCGCCCTGATGGCCTGCGGGGACGGCGGCAACGACACCGCGATGATCAAAGCCGCCGGCCTTGGCGTGGCGATGGCCAACGCCTTCCCCGAGGTAAAGGCCGCCGCCCGCTTCGTCACCGCCTCCAACAACGAGGACGGCGTGGCCCTGGCGGTGGAACGCTTCGTGCTGGGCAAGGAGGATGTATGAGCGAACCTGCTATCAAACTGGCCGCCCTCGACCTGGACGGCACCTTATTGGACCGCAGCAGCAAGATCGGCCCCCGCACCCTGGCGGCCCTTACCGCGGCCATGCGGCGCGGGGTGGTGGTGGTGCCCGCCACCGGGCGGGGCCTGTCGGCCCTGCCGCGGGTGGTGGCCGCCATACCGGGCCTGCGCTATGCGCTGACCTCCAACGGGGCGGCCGTCTGGGACCTGGGCCCCGACCCCCTGGCCGCCGTCCGCAGCCGCTATGGCGAGCCGGGCCCCGGCCCCGTGGCCGAGCCCGTCTGCCTGTGGCGGCGCACCCTGCCGGCCGGGACGGCCCGCGCCGTCTACGCCCTGCTGGACTGCTACGAGGGCGAGCTGAACTACTTTGCCGGCGGCCGCACCTTCAAGACCCCCGCGGGCCTGGCCTGGACCAAAGCGCGCATGGCGCGGCTTTTGTCCACCGAGGCCAAGCAGGCCGACGACGGCCGCTTTACCATCCTGCCCGACCTGCACCCCTACTTCGAGGCGCACAGCGGCGAGATCGAAAAGTTCTGCATGTTTTTCGCGTCCAAAGCGCAGGCGGACGAGGTGCTGCCCCGGCTGGCCGCCCTGCCCGGGGTCGAGGCCACCCAGGGCTCGCCCGACAACGTCGAGGCCACCGCCGCCGGCGTCAACAAGGGCGCGGCGCTGCTGGCCCTGGCCGCACAGCTGGGCATCCCCCAGGCGCAGGTGCTGGCCGTCGGCGACAGCGAGAACGACCGCAAAATGCTCGAGGCCGCCGGCGTCGCCGCCGTCATGGCCAACGGCATGCCCTCGATCCAATCCTTGGCTGACATCGTCTCCGAGCGGGACTGCGACCACGACGGCGTGGCCGAGTTGTTTGAACGGCTGGGCCTGTGCGCCCCGTGATCCCCCTGCCCGGAAGCGATTTTATGCAATGTATACAAGATATCCCTGCAAATCTTGTGCTTTGTGAGTATTACCAAATGGCCCGGCTTGGTTTATACTAGTAGCATACAACAGTGTGCCTGGACAAGCCATGCCCGTGGCTGTGGTCATACTGCGCAAGCCAGTAAGTAAAGGAGAAATGCGTTATGTTTACCAACCCTGTCCTGGAGCGTGTTTACGAGATCGGCATTATCCCCGTCATCGCCTTCAACAGCGTCGACGAGGCCCTGCCCCTGTGCAAGGCTCTGTCTGACGGCGGCCTGCCCGCCGCCGAGGTCACCTTCCGCACCGCCTGCGCCGAAGAGTGCATCCGCCTGATCCACAAGGAGATGCCCGACATGCTGCTGGGCGCCGGCACCGTCCTGACCAAGGACCAGGTCGACCGCGCCATCGATGCGGGCGCATCCTTCATCGTGGCCCCCGGCTTTGACCCCAACGTCACCCAGTACGTGATCGACAAGGGCTGCCTGGCCATGCCCGGCACCGCCACCGCCGGCGAGATGCAGCAGGCCATGAACATGGGCTGCGAGGCGCTGAAGTTCTTCCCGGCCGAGGCCAACGGCGGCGTGGGCATGCTGAAGAACATCGGCGGCGCCCTGAAGACCGCCAAGTGGATGTGCACCGGCGGCGTCAACGCCAAGAACGTCAACGACTACCTGGGCTATGACCAGATCTTCGCCGTGGGCGGCACCTGGATGTGCAAGAGCGACGTGATCAAGGCCGGCGACTGGGCCAAGATCACCGCCATGTGCAAGGAGGCCGTCGACACCATGCTGGGCCTGAAGCTGGTCCACGTCGGCATCAACAGCGCCAACGAGGACGAGGCTATGGCCACCGCCAACGCCCTGGCCGCGCTGCTGAACATGAAGGTCGCGCCCGGCAACTCCAGCATCTTTGTCGGCAACAAGGAGTTCGAGATCATGAAGAAGCCCGGCCGCGGCACCCACGGCCACATCGCCATCGGCTGCAACAACGTCGACCGCGCCATCTACCACCTCAGCCGCCGCGGCGTGAAGTTCGACCTCGAGACGAAGAACGTCAAGAACGGCAAGACCATCGCCTGCTACATGGCGGACGAGATCGGCGGCTTCGCCATCCACCTGGTCAAGGTCTGATATCCCCCTTACGTAACCGGCAGCGCCCCGCCGCCGCCCAAAGCGCCGGCGGCGGGCTGTTGAACATACCCACACAGAATATCAAACAGTGAAGGAGAAACTCTACCATGAAAGTCGTTACCTTTGGTGAACTGATGGTCCGTCTGCAGCCGTTCAACTACGAGCGCTTCGTCCAGGCAAGCACGCTCGAGTTTACCTTCGGCGGCGGTGAAGCGAACGTCGCCGTCTCGCTGGCAAACTACGGCGTGGACGCCGCCTTCGTCACCAAGCTCCCCGCGCACGCCATCGGCCAGTGCGCCGTCAACAGCCTGCGCCGCTACGGCGTCGACACCAGCATGATCGTCCGCGGCGGCGACCGTGTGGGCATCTACTACAACGAGAAGGGCGCCTCGCAGCGCGGCTCCGTCTGCATCTATGACCGCGCCAACAGCGCCATCCAGCTGGCCCAGCCCTCCGACTTCGACTGGGACAAGATCTTCGAGGGCGTCGACTGGTTCCACTTCACCGGCATCACCCCGGCCCTGGGCGAGAACGTCGTCGAGATCTGCCGCCAGGCCTGCAAGGCTGCCAAGGCCCACGGCGTCAAGATCAGCTGCGACCTGAACT
>CALXGZ010000164.1 GCA_944387975.1 uncultured Faecalibacterium sp. | reverse complement strand
ATGAACTTAATACGATTGGTAAAGGCCGCAATACGGCCTTTTTCTTTTGCGTAAAAAGCTTACTCTGAAGAGTCGATGATCTTTTGAAGCTCTTTTGTCAACAGCTCCGATTCGCCACCCCCCCTTTCTTGTCCTCGGGGTCAACGTGTGCTTTCAGCGCGTTGATGGTGTCCTTGTACCCCAGCGCGGCGGGGCGGCTGGCTCCCCTCTCAGCCGCACGCTTTCCCCCTCAGTCAGCTTCGCTGACAGCTCCTCTTGCGCTTAGCCGGTTTTTGCGGCGCGGGGCAGTGCCCGCTTGCAAAAATCGGAGCGCTGCTCCGGGTTGCAGTACCCTGTTTTTGCTTCGTGCGTCGCAGCGCACTCGCAAAAAGCAGACCGCTGCCCCTGCTCCGCTTCGGCTGTTTCGCCCGCAGGGCGCGCCTCAGCTGCGCAGCCACTCACAGCTCCCTGTTTCGTCCACTGGACGCGGTCGCTGTTCGTGCCCCCGCACGCGTGGGAGGTGGCCCGAAGGGCCGGAGGGGGAAACTGGTGGCCCGCGTTGCCCCCGCCATAAAGATCATGTTTTACATGCTTTTCATGTTTTTTCAGCCCCCTGGGAAAGGGCCAAAAAGGGCCCAAAACATGTCAACCCATGGCACCTAAAAAAACATGTAAACCATACAAACCAGGACAAGCCCGGCTCCGCCTCCACGATTCCAACGAAATCACGGTTTCCACGCATACCAACGAAAGCACGGTTTCAACGATTCCCACGGTTTCCACGAAATGCGCCCGGAGCGATTTCGTGCAAACCGTTGCCCAGGGTGTATCTGAAAACTCACCCACGCTGTTCCATTCTACCAAAAAGCACCATCTGCTGCGTTGCATTCGCTTGCATTCCACAAAGGAGTGCAGCGCTCATGCGCCTTGCATCTGGCGCTTTTTGGCGAATGTCTCAGCATGTTTGACTTCTCAGATACACCCTACCGTGGAATCGTGGAAACGTTGCTATCGTGGACGCCGGGCAAGACAAAGGCCCCCCAAACGTCCATTTGAGGGGCCCTTTTCATGTCCTTTACTTTTTACTTCAGCGCCAGGCACTTTTTCGGGCAGGCGGCGGCGCACAGGCCGCAGCCGGCGCAGGCCGCGGCGTCCAGCTGCCAGCTTTTGGCGGCGCGGTCCACGGTCAGGGCGCCCTGCGGGCATTTGCGCGCGCACAGGCCGCAGTAGACGCACTTGCTGGTGTCGTTGACCGGCTTGCCGCCGGCAGGGGCCGGGGCGGCGTTTGGCGCCTGCGGCCGGGTGAAGGTCTCGCTGGATCTCTGCGGCGCGGGGGCCGTGTAGCCCGGCACGATGGCCAGGCACTATTTCGGGCAGACGTTGACGCAGTTGCCGCACTGCACGCAGTCGAAGCGGTCGATGGTCCAGCTGCCGGCCGCGCGGTCCACCCGCAGCGCGCCGGGCGGGCAGCTGCGCGCGCACAGGCCGCAGCCGATGCAGTCCTCGATGCGTATCTCCACATGGCCGCGCATGCGCGCGGGGTACTGCGCCGGCGCAAAGGGGTAGGCCGTGGTCGCCGGCTTCGAGAGCAGGTTCTTCAGCACCGTGCCCGCAAAGGGGAAGGCCTTCCACGGCGGGGGCGTCTGGTCGTGTTTATGGTCCATCTTGCTCACCTCTCAGTACAGCTGATGCAGGGGTCGACGGTCAGGATCAGCAGCGCCACGTCGGCCAGCTGGCAGCCCTTGAGCATGTCCAGCATGGGGGGGATGTTGCTGGTGGTGGGCGTGCGCAGGCGGAAGCGGTCGATGAACTTCGTGCCGTTGGCCTTGACGTAGTAGACGGCCTCGCCCCGGGGCTGCTCGATGCGCATGAAGTGCTCGCCGCTGGGGTTTCCCTTGACGGGCGCCGCGATGGGCCCCTGGGGTATCTTCGCCGCCGCCTGGCGGATCAGGTCGAAGGACTGGAAGATCTCCTTGATGCGCACCTCGCACCGCGCGAAGGAGTCGCCGTCCTCCGCGGTGACGGGCTCCAGCTCCAGCTCGCCGTAGGCCGCGTAGCCCAGCTTGCGTATGTCGAAGGCCACGCCCGAGCCGCGCAGCATGGGGCCCACGGCGCCTTTCATTTTGGCGTCCTCCGCGCTCAGCACGCCCAGGCCGCGCAGGCGGCTGGCCACCGTGTAATCGGTCAGGAAGGCCTCGGCGATGGGCCGCAGCTCCCGCGACATATCGTCGATGGTGCGCAGCAGCGCCTTGAGCATATCCTCGTCCATATCCTTCAGCACGCCGCCCACGCAGTTCACCGAGAAGATCACCCGCCCGCCGGCCGTCAGGTCGAACATGTCCAGGATGCGCTCGCGCAGCCTCCAGCTTTGCATGAACAGGCTCTCGAAGCCCAGCGCGTCCGCCAGCAGGCCCAGCCACAGCAGGTGGCTGTGGATGCGGCTCATCTCCATCCAGATGGTGCGCAGGTAGGCCGCCCGGGGCGGCACGTCGACGTGCATGATCTTTTCCAGGCACTGGCAGTAGCCCAGCCCGTGCCCAAAGCTGCAGATGCCGCACACCCGCTCGGCGATGTAGACGTATTCCTTATAGTCCTTGGTCTCCACCAGCTTTTCCAGCCCGCGGTGCACAAAGCCGATGCTGGGCACCGCCTCGACCACCACCTCGTCCTCCAGCACCAGGTCCAGATGCACCGGCTCCGGCAGGACGGGGTGCTGCGGCCCAAAGGGTACGATACTCTGTTTTGCCATAGCCCCTCACCCCTTATGCTTGAACGGCGTCTCGGCCGCGATGCGGTAGAGCTTGCCGTGGTAATCCTGCGCCATGCTTTCGATCTGCACGCCGAACAGCTCGGCGGCCTCGTTCTCCTGCAAAAAGGCCCCGGGGTAAATTTGCGTGATGCTGGGCACCGTCTCCCCCTCGGCCACCGTCAGGCGCAGCGTGCGCATATCGTACTCTTTGCCGAAGGAGTAGCTCAGCTCGTAGCCTTCGGGCAGGCGGGCGGCGCAAATCTGCACGACGCGCCAGCCCTCCATTTTAAAGCGCAGCACCGCCGGCACAAAGCCGGCCATGTCCACCGCCTCGATGGTATTGCATGCTTCCATTCGCTTTTGTCCTCCTTGTTCACGCCCGGGCGGCGCGGCGCTGGGCGGCGTAGGCCTCGCGCTTGCGCTGCAAAATCTCCAGCGCCTGCACCACCCCGTCGATGATGGCCTGGGGCCGCGCGGCGCACCCCGGCACGTATACGTCCACCGGGATGACGGTGTCGATCCCGCCTTTGATGTTGTAGCAGTCCTTGAACACGCCGCCGGTGCACGCGCAGATGCCCACGGCCACCACCACCTTCGGCGCGGGCATCTGGCTGTAAATTTGCCGGATGACGCTCTCGCTCTGGTGGTTGACGCCGCCGGTGATCAGCAGGATATCCGCCTGGAAGGGGTCGCCCGTGTTGATGATGCCAAAGAGCTCGATGTCGTACCGGGGCGTGGTGCAGGCCAGCACCTCGATGTCGCAGCCGTTGCAGCTGCTGCCGTCGTAGTGCAGCAGCCACGGCGATTTTGCCAGTTTGTTTGCCATTGTTCCCGCCCCCTTATCGGATCAGCATTAAGATCAGGCCGTTCAGCCCGCCGGTCAGCAGCGTGACCACCCAGCAGCCGTCCAGCAGCAGCTTCCACTTGACGCGCGCGCTGACGTTGTCCCACAATATCTCAAGGAAGTACGCCAGCAGGCAGGCCGCCGCCGCCACGGGCCAGCTCAGCGGGCTGCTGTTGAGGAAGAACAGCGCCACCAGCCCCAGCATCAGGGTCATCTCGTAGTATTCGGCGATGTTCATCACCGCCAGGGCCGGGCCGGCCATCTCGGTGGTCAGGCCCTTGACCACCTCCTGGTGGGCGTGGTGGCTGGTGGACAGGTCAAAGGGCGACTTGCGCAGCTTGATGGCCATGATGAACATCAGCCCCAGCAAAAAGCCCGGCATCGTGAACACCGCGCTGTGCGGCTGGCTGACGATGTCCGCCACCTGGAACGAGCCCGTCGCCAGGTAAAAGCCCACCGGCAGCAGCAGCGTCAAGGGCTCGTAGGCCATGATCTGGATCATCTCGCGCCCCGCGCCCAGCGTGGAAAAGGGCGACGAGTCGCTGGAGGCCGCCATGACCAGGAACATGTCCGCCGTGGACAGGATGAACAGGCACATCAGCAGGTCCGCCCCGGCAAACAGCAGCGAGCCCGCCACCGCCAAAAACACAAGGTAGCTCAGCAGCAGAAAGATCTGCACGCTGTTGACCGCCAGCATCTGCTTGGAGAACAGCTTGGCCAGGTCGTAGAAGGGCTGCAGCAGCGGCGGGCCCTGCCGGCCCTGCATCCGGGCCGAGATACGCCGGTCCACCCCGTCCAGCAGCGCGCCGGCCAGCGGGGCCAGCAGCAAATAGAGAACAACGCTTACCGCCTGCATCATACCGCACCCCCGATCACCATGCACAGCACCACCACGATCACGCCGGCCGACACGATCACCGACGGGCGCATCAGCCGCCGCCGGCCGAACTCAAAGCGCATGTACCAGTTGCTCAGGTACAGGTGCTCCGGCTCGCCGTAGCTGTTGAGGAAATAGGTGTTGTCGCCCATGTTCGCGCCGCCCATGTAGATGGGCACATAGTCCCTGTGGGCGCTGCGCGTCAGCAGGAACATCAGCGTCGGCACGAACAGGATCGAGATCAGCATGATGGCCATGGTCGTCAGCACGCCCATGGACAGCACCCCGTGGGACGTGCCGAACAGCGCCCGCACGATGGGGTCCACGATCTGGTACGAGATCAGCGGGAACAGCAGGCACAGCAGCAGCATCGCCCCCGCATGCACGAACATGGACAGGTACTGGTTGGCCATGGTCTTGTCGCGCACCTCTTCCTTCGTGTGGTGCAGCGAGACCAGCTTGCTCAGCCACTTGGTCCAGTACAGCATGGTGGTGGCGCTGCCGTAGGCCAAAAACAGCACCAGTAAGTAGTTGTCGGCGTCGACGAAGGCCTTCAGCGCCACCCACTTCGAGATCAGCATGCCGAAGGGCGCAAGGTACATGCCCGCGATGCCGATGCCCATCAGGTAGGTCAGCTTGGGCAGGCGCAGCAGCAGCCCGTGCATCGACTCGATGTCGCGGCTGCCGAGGCTGTTCTCGATCGAGCCCACCGCCTGGAACAGCAGCGACTTTGCCACCGAGTGGAAGATCGTCAGCAGCACCGCGGCCCAGACCGTCTCCTCCACGCCGATGCCGGCGCAGGCCACGATCAGCCCCAGGTTCGATATGGTGGAAAAGGCCAGCACCTTTTTGCCGTCGTTCTGCGCAATGGCCATCATGCTGCACACGATGAAGGTGAAGCCCCCGATGAAAGACACCATCATGCCCCCCAGCGTGCCGGCCAGCGCCGGGGCCAGGCGGATCAGCAGGTAGACGCCCGCCTTGACCATCGTGGCGCTGTGCAGCAGCGCGCTGGACGGCGTCGGGGCCACCATCGCCCCCAGCAGCCAGGAGGAAAAGGGCATCTGCGCCGACTTGGTCAGCGCCGCAAAGGCCAGCATCGCCACCGGGATGGCGGCGCCCGAGGCCACCACCTCGTCCAGCTGCACGCTGCCGCCCAAAAGCGCCGCGTAGGCGATGCCCACCGCAAAGCCGAAGCCGCCCAGCAGGTTCATCCACAGCGCGCGGAAGCTGTTGCGCACCGCCTCGGCCGTGCGGGTATAGCCGATCAGCAGGAAGGAGACGACGCTCGTCACCTCCCAGAAAAAGTACATCCACACCAGGTTCTCGCTCAGCACCAGGCCGAACATCGCCGCCAAAAACAAAAACAGCATCGAGAAGAAAAAGCCGCTGCGGTCGATGAACTCGTCGTGGTGCTCGTGGTAGCCCTTCATGTAGCCCACCGCGTAAATGCAGATGAAGCCGCCCACAAAGGCCGCGATGATGCACAGCAGCACCGCCAGGCCGTCCAGCCGCATGTGGGCCGCCGGGGCCATGGGGTGGCTCAGCTCGGTCCAGGCCACCAGCAGCGTCTGCCCCGCCGACAGCAGGATCACCGGGTACTTGCGGTGCCGCACCGACAGCAGGATCACCAGACACATCAGGACCAGCTCGCCCGCCAGCATGGCGTGGTCGGCCAGCTTCGTCTCAGCGTACAGCTCCACCCGGCCCGCGCCGCCCGCCAGCCAGGCGGCCAGCAGCGCCGCGGCCAGGGCCATCACGCCGGCGGCCGCCGCGTACACGGCCGCGCCGCGCGCCCGGCGGCCCCGGATGCAGGGCAAAACAGCCGCCGCCAGGGCCGGCCAAGCGATCAAGAGGATTGGTATTGCGCCCATAAAACACGCTCCCTTTAGAACAAAAAACGGTTATTTTGTCACATGCTTTTTATTATACTCCCCTGTTTTTCACTTGACAAGGGGACGGATGAAATTTGTCTATTTTTTGACAAGCGTACCCCGCGCGCACTGGCATTTTGCCCTGCGGGGTGTTATAATGGGTACTGCCTGCGGGGCCGCCCCCGCCGGGCCATCTTGCTATAAGGAGGGAAGCCCCGTGCATGAGCTCGCCATCACACAGAGCATCCTGGATATCTCGCTCAAGGCCGCCGCGGCGCAGCACGCCTGCCGCATTCGGGCCATCCGGCTGACCATCGGGCCCTTTTCCGGCATCGTGCCGGAGTGCGTGCAGATGTACCTGGACGTGCTGGCCAAAGGCACCATCGCCGAAGGCGCGAAGATCGAGGCCAGCACCCTGCCCCTGCGGGTGCGCTGCCGCGCCTGCGGCCGCGAGGGCGAGATCGACCGCCGGCACATCGCCTGCCCCTTTTGCGGCAGCGTCGAGCTGCAGCGGCTCTCGGGACGGGAATTCCTGGTAGACAGTCTGGAGGTAGACGTATAATGGAGATCAAAGTCCTGCATCAGGTCATGGAATGGAACGAGGACGTCAGCGCCGGGGTGCGCGACACCCTGCGCCAGCACAAGGTGTGCCTGATCAACGTGATGGGCAGCCCCGGCGCGGGCAAGACCAGCCTGCTTACCGCGCTGATCGAGCGGCTGCGGGCGGAATTCGCCATCGGCGTCATCGAGGGCGACATCACCGGCCAGATCGACGCCGAGAAGATCGCCGCCCTGGGCATCCCCGCCGTGCAGCTGAACACCGACGGCGCCTGCCACATCGAGGCCATGAGCATCCAGCACATCCTGCCCCAGTTCGAGCTGGACAAGCTCGACGTGCTGTTCGTCGAGAACATCGGCAACCTCGTCTGCCCCGCCGAGTTCGACATCGGCGAAAACTTCCGCCTGACCGTCCTCAGCATCCCGGAGGGCGACGACAAGGTGGCCAAGTACCCCCTCATGTTCACCGACACCGACTGCCTGGCCCTGACCAAGTGCGACATGCTGCCCTACTTCGACTTCGACCTGGCCCGCGTCGCGGCCGACTACCGCGGCGTCAACCCCGAGGGGCCGCTGTTCCAGCTGTCGGCGCGCACCGGCGCCGGCCTGGACGAGCTGACCGCCCACCTGGCCGGGCGCATCCGTGCCGCCCTTGGCTGAGCAAAGCCCCCGCCGGGTGCGCGTCGTGGTCGCCGGCATGGTGCAGGGGGTGGGCTTCCGCCCCTTTCTGCACCGGCTGGCGGCCCGGCTGGGCCTGGGCGGCTGGGCCCGCAACACCCCCGCCGGCGTCGAGCTGGAGCTGGAGGGCCCGCCCGCGGCCCTGGCGGCCTTTGCCCGCGCCCTGCGCGAGGAAGCGCCGCCCCTGGCGCAGGTGGAGCAGGTCGAGGTGCAGCCCCTGCCCGCCTGCCTGGGCGAAAAAGCCTTTGCCATCCTGCCCAGCACCGGCGGGGACGCGGCCACCCTGGCCGTGCCGGACCTGGCCCCCTGCCCCGCCTGCCTACGGGAGCTGGCCGACCCGGCCGGCCGGCGCTACCGCTACCCCTTCATCAACTGTACGGACTGCGGGCCCCGCTTTTCCATCCTGCGGGCCCTGCCCTACGACAGGGCCAACACCTCGATGGCCGGCTTTGCCATGTGCCCGGCCTGCGCCGCCGAGTACGCCGGTATCCGCAGCCGCCGCTACCACGCCCAGCCCAACTGCTGCCCCGCCTGCGGGCCCCGGGCCTTCTACCTCGGCGCGGACGGCCGGGAGGCGCCCGGCGACGCCATAGCCCTGGCCCAGCAGGCCCTGGCCGCCGGGCTGACGGTGGCCGTCAAGGGCACGGGCGGCATCCACCTGGCCTGCGACGCGGCCAATGAGGCGGCCGTGCTGCGCCTGCGCCGCCGCAAGCGCCGGCCCGAAAAGCCCCTGGCCGTGCTCTGCCGCGACCTTGCCGCCGCGCGGCGCTTCTGCCTTATCTCGGAGGAAGAGGCCGCGCTGCTGCAAAGCCCGCGCCGGCCCATCGTCCTGCTGGAAAAGCGGCCGGACGTCCCCGCCCTTGCCCTGAGCGAGAACCGCCGCCTGGGCCTGCTTTTGCCCTACACCCCGCTGCACGTGCTGCTGGCGGACGGCACGGCCGGCGGCCCGGACGCCCTGGTGCTGACCAGCGCGAACCTTCCCGGCTGCCCCGTGATGACCAGCAACGCCGAGGCTCTGGCCGGCCTGCAAGGCGTGGCGGACGGCTACCTTTTGCACGACCGCCCCATCGTCAACCGCTGCGACGACTCCCTCGTCGCGCTGTGGCAGGGGCGGGAATACTTTTTCCGCCGCAGCCGCGGCTACGCGCCCCAGCCGCTGCATATGCCAAGCGCCGCCGCGGACGGCGTGCTGGCCTTCGGGGCCGAGCAGAAGGCCGGCTTTGCCGCCGGGCGGGGCCGCCACGTCTTCCTCAGCCAGCACATCGGCGACCTGAAAAACGCCGAGACGCTGGACCACTACCGCGCCGCCCTCAGCGCGCAGCTGCGCCTGTTCGGCATCACGCCGCGGGCCCTTGCGTGCGACCTGCACCCAGACTACTTTTCCACCCGGGAGGCGCAGGCCCTGGCCGCCGAACGCGGCCTGCCCCTTGTCCGGGTCCAGCACCACTGGGCCCACATGGCCGCCTGCATGGCCGACAACGGCCTGCCCGGCCCGGCCTTCGGCATCTTGTGGGACGGCACCGGCCTTGGCAGCGACGGCGGCATCTGGGGCGGCGAGTTCCTGCGCGGGGGCTACGGGGGCTTTGTGCGGGCGGGCTCCATCCGGCCCATCCCCCTGCCGGGGGGCGACGCGGCCGTCAGGCAGATCGGCCGCACGGGCCTGGCCCTGGCCCTGGACGCCGGCCTGCCCGCCGAAGGCCCCAACGCCCCCGCCCTGCTGCGGGCCCTGCCGGGGCGCGCGGCGCTGCAAGCCATGCTGGAAAAGGGCCTCGCCTGCCCCAGGGCCAGCAGCGTCGGGCGGCTGTTCGACGGCGTCTACGCGCTGCTGAGCGGCCGGGTGGACGCCGGCTACGACGGCCAGGCCCCCGCCCTGCTGGAGGCCCTGGCCCGCCCGGAAACGCCCGGCCGGGCCTACCCCCTGGCCTTTTACGAGGAGGACGGCCTGCGCCGCTTTGACACGCGGCCGCTGGTGGCCGCCCTCTGCGCCGACGCGGCCGCCGGGGTGTCCCCCGCCGCCATCGCCCGGGGCTTTATGGACGCTTTGGCCCGCATGGCCCTTGCGCAGTGCCGCGCCCTGAACCCGGAGCGGCTGCCCGTCGTGCTGTCCGGCGGCGTCTTTTTGAACCAATACCTGCTGCGCGAGGTCACGCGCCTGCTGGAGGGCGGCGGCTTTGCCGTCTACAGCCACCACCGCGTCTCCCCCAGCGACGAGGGGCTGGCCCTGGGCCAGCTGGCCATCGCGGCCCACGCGCAGCCCGCCATACCCACAAAGGAGTGAAACGCCATGTGTCTGGCAGTACCGCTGAAGATCGTATCCATTGACGGCAAGCAGGCCGTGGGCGAGGCCGGCGGCCTGCGGCAGAAGCTGCGGGCCGACTTCGTCCCGGACGTGCGCCCCGGCGACTACGTGATGGTGCACGCGGGCTTCGCCATTGAAAAATTGTCCGAGCAGCAGGCCCTCGCGGACCTGGCCTGCATCCAGGAGGCCGTCGATGCCGCTGAGTGAAGCCGCCTTCCGCCGGCCCAAAAACGCCGCCGCCCTGGCTGGGGCCATCCGCGCCCTGACGGACGGCGCGCGCCCCCTGCGCGTGATGGAGATCTGCGGCACCCACACCATGGCCATCGCCAAGGCCGGGCTGCGCAGCCTGCTGGCGCCGGGGGTGCGGCTGCTGTCCGGGCCGGGCTGCCCGGTCTGCGTGACGCCGGCCGGGGCCGTCGACGCGGCGCTGCGCCTGAGCGAGCGGCCCGGCCTTGTCATCGCCAGCTACGGCGACCTGCTGCGGGTGCCGGGCACGGCGCGGGGCGACAGCCTGCTGCGCCGCCGCGCGCTGGGGGCCCGGGTGCTGACGGTCTACTCCCCCATGGAGGCGCTGGAGGCCGCCCGCGCCCACCGCCACCATCCAGGCCGCGGCGGTCTCCGGCAGGCCGCTCTGCCGGG
>CALXGZ010000163.1 GCA_944387975.1 uncultured Faecalibacterium sp. | reverse complement strand
GCGGCGATGGTGGGGTATTCGATCTCGGCGTACCAGAAGGCCCCGGGCTGGCCGGCGTCCACATGGTTCACCTCCAGCTGGCAGCCGTCGGGCAGCAGGTAGGTGCGGCGCACCTTCTCGATCAGGGGCCGGGCGATGATCTTGGCGGCCAAGTCGCGGAACAGGGCCTCGTCGATGGGGCGCTCGATCTCCTCCCGGGCCAGGCCCCCGGCGGACTTGAAGCACAGCACCCAGGCCGTTTCGCCGCCGGTCTTGGCCTCCTCGCGGATGCGGACGGTGGGCCGCACGCTGATATAGCCCTGCCGCATGGCGAACTCTTCCACCAGGGGCAGGCCCGCGGGCCAGCCCTCCACCAGCCATTTGCGCTCGATCTCCATATAAAAATACCTCCTGCCGTTTTTTATTGCTTAGTGTTCGCCGCGCCGTCCCTGATATACACGGTGGTGGAGGGGAAGGCGAAGTCCAGCCCGTCGGCCCGGACGATGTCCATCAAATCGAGGTTCAGCTCGTTGCGCATGCGGTAGAACGCCGTCGCGTCGGGGGTGCGCACGTAGGCCGACACCAGCAGGTCGATGCTGGACGCGCCGAAGCCGCTGACCTCCACGATGACCGAATCCTCGTAGGTGTAGGGGCTGGCGGCCAGCATGGCGCGCAGGTCCGCCATCAGCTTTTCCAGCTGGGCGCGGGTGGCCCCGTACTCGACCCCGAGGGTGAAGCGGTAGAGCCGCTTGGTGCGCTGGGTGCCGTTGTTGATGGTGGCGGCGCAGACGTCGCTGTTGGTCAGGATGTACAGGGAGTTGTCCAGCGCGCGTATCTTCGTCGAGCGGAAGCTGATGTCCTCCACGCTGCCCTCCACGTCGCCGATCAGCACCCAGTCCCCGATCTGGAAGGGCCGCTCCACCAGGATCATCATGCCGGCGAAGAGGTTGCTGGCGGTGTCCTGCGCGGCCAGCGAGATGGTCAGGCCCACCAGGCCCGCGCTGGTGATGATGCCGGTGACCGGCAGCCCCAGCTCCTGCGCGGCCATCAGCGCGCCCAGGAGGATCACCACCACTTTGTATACCTTGACAAGGACGCTGCGCAGGGTCTTGTTGGCGCGTATCTCCTCCCGCGCGCCGGCCAGCAGCAGGCCCGTCAGCTCGGACGCGCCGTACAGCCCCCAGCTGAGCAGCAGGATGGACGCGAAGCGGAACATTTTCAGCAGGAAGGCGCGCACCGCCGCCCCCGCGCCCCAGGGCAGGGAGGCCAGGGCCAGGTACAGCCCCAGCAGCGCGGCGAACTGCGCGGCCGGCCGCGCGAAGCTGCCCAGCAAAATGCCCGCCCCATGGGTGGGCAGGTGGAGCCGGGCCAGGTGGGGGAACAGCCAGCGCAGCAGCCAACGCCGCAGCAAAAGCCCGGCCGCCAGCAGCAGCGCCGCGCAGGCGCAGCGCGCGCCGAAGGCGGGGTAGCCCTCCAGCAAAAAGCCGCCGAGGGCAAAGCGCAGGTCCTGGATCGCAAACAGCATGGCGCATCTCCTTTTCATCGGGTGTTTCCGCCCTATTTTATCACAGAAGGGCCCGCCTGGCAATGCGGGAAAAGGGCGCGGCGCAAAACGGGGGGCCTGCTTAAAAGTCTGACTTCTGGCTCCGCCCTTGCATTTTGCGCAGGATGTGGTATACTGTGGGCAAGAAAGTTCGTTTCAGGGCGGGGTGCGATTCCCCACCGGCGGTATAGCCCGCGACCACCCCAAGGGGTGCTGACCCGGTGAGACTCCGGGGCCGACAGTATAGTCTGGATGGAAGAGACGACGGACAGATGCTTTGTATCGTTGCGCCCTGTTGCATTGTACCCATCGGTAGCTGTGCGGCAGGGCGTTTTCTGTTTGTCTGCTGGTGAAAAGAGCTTTCCGCACATTCATTTTAGGATCGGGGCCGAGGGCCCCGGGGAGGTAACGACTATGCAAGCAAACAGCGAGACCAAAAACGCAAGCCCCGTCCGCGGCAGCACGCGCGGCCAGGTGCGCAAACTGACCGTCACCGCCATGCTGTCGGCGGTGGCCTTCGTGCTGATGTTCCTGGATTTCCCCATCCCGATGATCATGCCCTCCTTCGTCAAGATGGACTTTTCCGACCTGCCCGAGCTGCTGGGCGCCTTCGCGCTGGGGCCCATGTACGGCGTGCTGATCAGCCTGATCAAGAACCTGGTGCACCTGCTGCTGGCCGGCTCCACCGGCGGCGTGGGCGAGCTGTGCAACTTCCTCTTCGGCGCGGTGTTCGCCTGGGTAGCCGGCTTCATCTACCAGCGGCGCAAGAGCCGCCGCACCGCCGTCATCGGCGCCGTAGTGGGCGCGGTGGCCATGGCCGTCATCAGCGTGCCGCTCAACTACTTCCTGACCGACCCGGCCTACGTCGTCATCTACGGCATGCCGCTGGACGCCATCATCGGTATGTACCAGGCCATTTTGCCCTCGGTGGGCGGCCTGCTGGAGTGCCTGGTGATCTTCAACATGCCCTGGACCCTGGCCAAGGGCCTGCTGGACGCCGCGTTGTGCATGCTGATCTATAAGCCCCTGTCGCCCATCCTGCACGGCCGGCAGTAAACGCCGCTTCCATTCTTTACCCGGTTTTCCATAAAAAGCAAGCCGCCTTCCGGCATTGGCCGGAGGGCGGCGCTTTTTTGTTCAGGGTGTTTGGGACCGCTGCCGGGCGGCCCATTCCAGGACGGCGGCCCCCGCCTCGTCCGGGGTGAGGGCGGCGGTGTCCAGAAAGTCCGCGTTGTCTTTGGCGGCGAACCACGCCCGCTTGAGGGGCAGCAGGGTGGTCAGGTAGTGCTCAAAAAAGCCCCGGTCCCGGCTGGCGTCCCCGGCCTTGCGGCGGCGCAGCACCTCGTCCGGCGCGTCCAGGAAGAGGATGCGCCGGGGCATACACCGCCGGACGGCGGCCAGCTCCCCGGCCAGCGGCCCTTCCACCTCCCAGTCCCGGCCGATGGAGCGGGGATAGTGGAGGGTATAGAACTCGATCTCCTCGGCCCCGAAATCCATGACGGTGCAGGGGTAGGCCTGCGCGGCCTGCCAGCGGCGGACCTCGTTTTGCAGCCAGAGCCGCTGGATCTCGATGTAGCCGGCGTAGCTGGTCTTGTCGAGGCCGCGCCGGCGCACCTCGGCGATGACGGCGGCGTTGTCCTCATAGCTGACGTGGAAGGCGGGGTCGTGGGCCGCCAGCCAGCGGGCGGCGCTGGTCTTGCCCACCGCCATGCAGCCCTGCAAGGATAAAACCATGGGCGCCTCCTTTTAAAAAATGAAAAAGAACGGCGGGGCGCGCCCGCCGCTCGATGAAAGTGTTACTTGCGTTCGGCGAAGAGCTTCAGCTCCTCCTTGCCGAAGAAGGCCGCGCCCGCAAAGCCGGCGGCCTCGAGGCCGGCCAGCTGCTTGCCCAGCTTTTTGCCCTGGGGCAGCACGGTGACGGCGTAGTCCGCCCGCAGGGCCTCGGCCCGGGCCAGCACGGCGGGGAAGTCGGCCCCGGCGGGGTACAGCAGCGCGAGCTTCGCCTTCGCGCCGGGGATCTGGTAGCCCCGCTCCAGCAGGATGCCGCAGACGCGCTCGAACCCGATGGAGAAGCCCACGGCCGGCACCTGCTGGCCCAGGAACTTGCCCACCATGTTGTCGTAGCGGCCGCCGCCGGCCACCGCCCCGGCGAACTGCGGGCACACCACCTCGAACACCATGCCGGTGTAGTAGCCCTGCCCGCGCACCAGGCTGGGGCAGTAGGCCACCTTGTACTTGCCGCCGGCCAGCCGCCCGGCGGCGTCCAGGACGTACTTCAGGCCGTCCGCAATGGCGGGGTCGGCGCAGCGGGCGGCCACCGACTCCAGCGTGACGTCGCCCTCGGCCAGGAAGGCCGCCAGCGCCTCGACGGCGGCGGGGGGCATCTGCTTTTCGGTCAGCTCGGCGCGCACGCCGGCGGCGCCGATCTTGTCCATCTTGTCGAAGGTGATGCACACCGAGTCCAGCGTCTCCGGCGCGAAGCCCATGCTCTCCAGCATGCCGCGCAGGATGCGCCGGTCGTTGACGTTGACGGTGAAGCCGTCGAAGCCGATGCGCAGCAGCGCGCGGGCGGTGACGTCGATCAGCTCCACCTCGGCGTTGGGGCTCTCGTCGCCGAGGATGTCGATGTCGCACTGGACGAACTCGCGCAGGCGGCCCTTCTGCGGCCGCTCGGCCCGGAAGACGCGGTCCGTCTGGATGACCTTAAAAGGCGTGGGCAGGGCGCTGCGGTTGGCCGCGTAATAGCGCGACAGCGGCAGCGTCAGGTCGTAGCGCAGGCCCATGTCGGCCAGCTCGTCGTACTTGCCGGCGTCCAGCGCGGCGGCCAGCTTTTCGCCCCGCTTGAGCACCTTGAAGATCAGGTTCAGGTTCTCGCCGCCGTCGGACTTGTCCAGGTTCTCCATATCCTCCAGCATGGGGGTGGAGATGCGCTCGAAGCCGGCGGCGCGGTACACGTCCAGGATCTGGCCCTGGATGTAGTCGCGCAGGGTCTGTTCGGCGGGCAGCAGGTCCCGCATGCCTTTCAGGGCTTGAATTTTCATATGGCTTTCCCTCTCTCTGTAACATCGTGGCGGTATCGCCTCCCATTATATAAAAGAAAGCCCCGGCTTGTCAATGATCTGGGCATACTAAAGCCGAAAGGGGAGTGCTTCGATCTTGAAAGCCGAACGTTTTACCGCCGCCCACCCGTGGGCCATCCTGGCCGCGGGGGCGGCCATCCAGCTGCTGACGGGGCTGCCGGCGGCCTGGGGCGTGTTCCAGCAGCCGGTGCAAGACAGCTACGCCCTGGGCGAGCTGGGGGCCACCGCGGCCTTCAGCGTGCTGATCGCGGCCTACGGGGCCGGCTGCGTGGCCGGGGGCTTTTTGCAGGATCAGCGCGGGCCCCGCTGCGCGGCCTTGTGGGGCACGGCGCTGCTGCAGGCGGGGCTGTGGGGCGCCGTGCTGCTGCCCGCGCGGGCCGGCTGGGCGCTGGCGCTGGCCTTCAGCGTGCCGGCCGGGCTGGGCACGGCCTTCCTCTACCCGGCGGTGCAGTCCTGCGCGCAGAAGTGGTACCGGGGCCGCAAGGGCCTGGCTACCGGCGTGATCGGGGCGGCGGCCGGGCTGTCGGGGGCCTTTTTGGCGGGCTTTGTGCGGGCGGTGGCCCCGCGCTGGGGGATACGCTGCGCCTTTGGGGCGCTGGGGGCGCTCAGCCTGCCGGTCTGCCTTGCGGGGGCGGCCCTGCTGGCCGACCCGCCGCAGCAGGCCGCGGCCCCCGCGGCGGGCCCGGACTACCCGCCGGCCCGCATGCTGCGCACCCGGCAGTACTGGCTGTGTACGGCGGCGGTCTGCCTGTCGACGCCGGCGGTGCTGCTGTTCAGCCCCATCATCCTGCGCCTGGGCGAAGAGAGGGGCCTGGCCGGGGGGCGGGCCGTCTGGGCGGTGGTGCTGGGCAGCGTGGGCAGCACGGCGGGCCGCCTGCTGATGCCCCTGCTGAGCGACAAGCTCGGCCGCCGGCGCACGGACCTTGCGCTCTTCGCGGCGTCGGCGGGGCTGTCGGCGGCCTTCGCCTTCGCGCAGGGGTGGGCGGTGGCGGCCGTTTACGCGGGGCTGACCTTCTGCTATTCGGGGCTGTCGGCGGTGCTGCCGGCCTTCGCCAGCGACCTGTTCGGGCTGGCGCACGCCGGGGTGGACCTGGGCTTTTTGATCCTGGGGCAGAGCGCGGGCAGCCTGCTGTTCCCGCTGGCGGCGGGGGCGCTGGGCCTTGGGGCAAGCCGCCACTGGCTGGCCCTCGGGGCCGCGGCGGCCGGCTTTGTCTGCATCTTTTTTGTAAAGCCTACCAGCCCAAACAGCCGCACAATGTAAAACCATCCCCAAAACTTACAAAAAAGAAGCAAAAGGCCAAAGCGCCTTGACAAACGAATAACGATACGGTAAACTAGACGCAAGTACGCCCGTACCTTCGGGCGCTGCTGTACAGGTAACCAGGTAAACGAAGAAAGGAAGACAAGACATGAGAAAACGCATTGCAGCGCTTGCGCTGGCAGCCGTCATGGCCTTTGGCCTGACCGCCTGCGGCGGGGGCAGCTCCTCCTCGACTGCGGCGTCCGCCGGCTCCGAAGCGTCGGGCGGCGTCTCGGGCGAGTTCACCGGTACCGCCACCGGTATGGGCGAGGTGTCCGTCACCGTCACCCTGACCGACGGCGTCATCACCGGCTGCGAGGTCGTCGGCGACAGCGAGACCGAGGGCATCGGCTCGGTGATCATCGAGGCGGCCCCCGAAGAGATCGTCTCCGGCAACAAGGGCGCCATCGACGTGGTGTCGGGCGCGACCATCACCTCCGAGGCCGTCAATAAGGCCCTGGCCGCCGCCCTGGCAGAGGCCGGGCTGGACGCGGCCGACTTCACCGGCAACGGCGGCGACGCCGAAGCCGCTGAGGACACCACCCTCGACACCGACGTCGTCATCGTCGGCGCGGGCGGCGCGGGCATGACCGCCGCCATCGCCGCCGCCGAGGCCGGCAAGAGCGTCGTCGTCATCGAGAGCCAGGCCATGGTGGGCGGCAACTCCGTCCGCGCCACCGGCGGCATGAACGCCGCCAAGACCCCCGCCCAGGACGAGAACGAGTTCGCTGAGGCCGCCGGCGTCGAGAAGACCCTCGAGACCGCCGCCAGCGAGTGGGCCGACAACGAGGCCATCACCGCTCTGGCCGCCACCGTGGCCGAGCAGTGGGCCGAGTATCAGGCGAACCCCGTGGGCTACTTCGACTCCGTCGAGCTGATGGAGCTGGATACCCTGATCGGCGGCCACGGCACCAACGACCCCGCCCTGGTCGAGGCGCTGTGCGGCAACTCCGCCGACGCCATCGCCTGGCTGGCTGAGCAGGGCATCGACCTGACCAGCGTCTCCAGCTTTGGCGGCGCGTCCGTCAAGCGCATCCACCGCCCCGTGGACGATGAGGGCAAGACCATCTCCGTGGGCAGCTACATGATCCCCCTGCTGGAGGCCAAGTGCAAGGACGCTGACGTGACCTTCGTCATGAACACCACCGCCAACGAGATCCTGACCGACGCCAACGGCGCCGCCGTGGGCATCAAGGCCACCGACAACAAGACCGGCGCCGCCGTCACCGTCAACGCCAAGGCCGTCATCCTGGCCACCGGCGGCTTCGGCGCCAACCTCGACATGGTCGTGGAGTACAAGCCCGACCTGGCCGGCTTCATGACCACCAACGCCCCCGGCGCACAGGGCCAGGGCATCGATATGGCCGTGGCCATCGGCGCGGGCACCGTGGACATGGACCAGATCCAGATCCACCCCACCGTTGAGGCCAACACCGCCGCCCTGATCACCGAGGGCCTGCGCGGCGACGGCGCCATCCTGGTCAACGCCGAGGGCAACCGCTTCACCG
>CALXGZ010000162.1 GCA_944387975.1 uncultured Faecalibacterium sp. | reverse complement strand
GCCACCACGTCGATGAAGTGGTTGAAAAAGATGTTGTAGATGCCAAAGCCCGAAAAGGTGTAAAGGCAGGCTGCCAGCACCGCATAGTCCAGATTTTTTACATAGCGGCGCATATACAGGTAGGCACCGCCCCCCGCCACAGCAAATTTGAGCACCAGCAGCGGGCACATCAGGTAGGGCAGCCACCCCTGCGGGAACAGCACCGACAGCCAGAAGAAGGGCGAGCCGTAGAGGTAGAAGGAATAGGCGTTCATCACGCCGCTGCCGAGGTCCGTCGCCCAGGAGAAGGTGTTTGTGGGCAGGCGCTGGCCGCCCACGCTGGCCAGGCCGTCCGGGTAGCCCTGCCCCTTGACGAAGCCGTTCATATAGCGGTAGAAGCCGATCTGCTGGCCGTTGAAGTCCCCCGCGTAGTGGAAAAAGCCGCCGTCGATGATCTGGAACGGCAGGAAGATCAGCGCGGCGGTCAGGGCGCACAGCCCCACCGTCAGCCAGAAGCGGTCCGGCCGGCGGCGCAGCCGCAGCCGCGGCAGGTTTGCATAGTCCATAAAGCGCTCCCCTCGTTTCGTTATCGTTTGCCGTCAGTATACCATGTTTGGCCGCGTAAAGGAAGGGCAAACAAAGGGCGAACTTTGCCGCGCCCTTGACAGAAGGCGAAAACAGGGGTATGGTGGATACAAAAAACCGGCGGTACGCAAGCGCGCCGCCGGCCGGGAGGTAACGATCCGATGCTTTATCCATTCAACGCCCTGCTCGCGCGGATGAAATACATCACCCGCTGGAGCCTGATGCACTGCACCCGGGCCGAAAGCCTGAGCGAGCACAGCTGCGACACAGCCCTGCTGGCGCACATGCTGTGCCTGATCGCGCGGCGCTACACCCACACCCCCTGCCGCCCCAAGACGGTGGCGGTGGCGGCCCTCTACCACGACGCGCCCGAGATCGTCACCGGGGACATGCCCACCCCGGTCAAGTACCGCAGCGCGGTGCTGCGGGACGCCTCCAAGGCCATCGAGCGGGGGAGCGCGGCCTCGATGGCCGCCCTGCTGCCGCCCGAGCTGCAGGAAGAGGTCAGCCCCTACATCACCGGCGACCTGCTGACCGCCGAGGAGCGCAGGCTGCTCAAGGCGGCCGACCGCCTGTCGGCGCTGATCAAGTGCATGGAGGAGGCCCGCAGCGGCAACCATGAGTTCGACGCGGCGCTCGCCCAGCAGCAGAGGGCCCTGGCCGACATGGCCTGCCCCGAGGCGGACTGGTTCATCGAGCACTGCCTGCCCTGCTATACGCAGAACCTGGACGAGCTGACGCGGTGAGCTTTACCTGTCCCACTTGTCGCACAGGGCGTTGATCTGATCGGCGAACTTGGCAAGGTCCTTGTTGGCGCCGCCCTCGTTGTGCTCGATGACGCGCATCAGGCGGCGGCCCGCGGCCACCAGCCGCTGGAACACGGCCTGCGCCCGGCTGAGCGTGGGCGCGGCGGCTTTGCCGGCCGCGCGCTCCCGGCTGCCCTCGGCCAGGCACACTGCGCCGCCGGCCCCCAGCGCCCACTGCGCCCCGTTGTAGGGCGCGCAGGCGGTGTAGCCGAGGTCCTGCAGCGTCTGGACGAATTGGTCCTCGACGGCGTCGTCGCCGTGGTTGACGAAGACCTGCCGGGGCTTGGGGTCAAAGGCGCCGATCCAGCGCAGCAGGCCCTCGCGGTCCGCGTGGCCCGACATGCCGCCCATCTGGGCGATCTCGGCCTTGACCTCGATCTCCTCGCCGAAGAGCTTGACCCCGTCGATGCCCTCGATCAGGGCGCGGCCCAGCGTGCCCACCGCCTGGTAGCCCACAAAGAGGATGGTGCACTCCTTGCGCCAGAGGTTGTGCTTGAGGTGGTGGCGGATGCGGCCCGCGTCGCACATGCCGCTGGCGGAGATGATCACCTTGGGGGTGGGGTCGCTGTTGATCAGCCGCGACTCGTCGCTGGTGACGCTGACGCGCAGCCCCGGAAAGGCGATGGGGTCCACCCCGGCGTCCAGCAGCGCGCGGGTCTCGGCGTCGAAGCAGTCCTCGGACGTGTCGCGGAAGATGCGCGTGGCCTCGATGGCCAGGGGGCTGTCGATGTACACCGGGAAGTTGCCGTGCCCGGTCACAAGGCCCTTCTCCTTGATCTCGCGCAGAAAGTACAGCAGCTCCTGCGTGCGGCCCACCGCAAAGCTGGGGATGACCACGTTGCCGCCCCGGTCGAAGCTGCGCTGCAAAATGGCGGTCAGCTCGCCGGTGTAGTCGGGGCGGGGCGGGTGGCTGCGGTCGCCGTAGGTCGACTCCATGATCACGTAGTCGGCCTCGGCCAGGTAGGTGGGGTCCTTCAGGATGGGCTGGTTCAGGTTGCCGATGTCGCCGGAAAAGACGAGCTTCGTGCACTGCTCCCCTTCCGTGACCCACAGCTCGATGCTGGCGGAGCCCAGCAGGTGCCCCACGTCGGTAAAGCGCGCCTCGACGCCCGGCGCCAGCTCGATCTTTGCGTTGTAGTCCACGCCCCGGAACAGGCCGGCCGCCGTGCCGGCGTCCTCGACGGTATAGTCCGGCTCGACGGGCGGCAGGCCGGCGCGGGCGTTCTTGCGGTTTTTCCACTCGGCCTCCGACTCCTGGATATGGGCGGAGTCGCGCAGCATGATATCGCACAGCCGGCAGGTAGGCCGGGTGGCGTAGATGGGCCCGCGGTAGCCCTGCTTTGCCAGCAGCGGCAGGTGCCCGCTGTGGTCGATGTGCGCGTGCGTCAGCAGCACGCCGTCGATCTCGCCGGGGGCGATGGGCAGGGGCTGGTTCTCGTACACGTCCTTGCCCTGCTCCATCCCGCAGTCGATCAGGAAATGCAGCCCGCCCGTCTCCAGCAGGGTACAGCTGCCCGTCACCTCATGGTTTGCGCCTAAAAATGTCAGCTTCATCTCAGCTTACCTCCGTCCGCCCCGCTTGGGGCGGTTTAGTGTGGCTTTTATTTTATTGTATCACAACAGGGGCTTTCTTTTCCGCCCAAAATCGGGGCCGCTTTCCGTCAAAACGCCGAAAGCAAGAAAGATATTTTAGGGAGTGTCCAAAAAAGAAATGTTATGATATAATAAGAGACATGAGAAAAGCGACAGAAGAGGCATGGAAAAGGTGCCCCAAATGCGGAAAAACCGCAAATCAAATCAAAGTAGGGCGTAATCCA
>CALXGZ010000161.1 GCA_944387975.1 uncultured Faecalibacterium sp. | reverse complement strand
GCACGGTAAGCCGGCGCGCGGCAAAAAAACGGCAAAGACGCCCGCGTCCCCCTTGACAAAGCGGGGGCGCGGGTGTATTCTGTACTTACAATTAGACGGTTACCTAATTATCTTTCTAACGGAAGGGGGAGCCATATGCTCCGCATCGACCATTTTTCCAAGCAGTACGCGCCGGGCCGCTACGCCGTGCAGGACCTGACCCTGCACGTGTCGCCCGGCGAGATCTACGGCTTTTTGGGCCACAACGGCGCGGGCAAATCGACCACGCTGCGGGCGGTGGCCGGCGTGCTGGATTTTACGCAAGGCGAGATCACCATCGCCGGCCATTCCATCCGCACCCAGCCGGTGGCCGCCAAGCAGGCTATGGCCTTTCTGCCCGACAACCCCGACTTGTACGATTTCCTTACCGGCATCCAGTACCTCAACTTTATTGCGGATGTCTGCGCCATCCCGGCCGGGACGCGCACCGAGCGCATCCACCGCTATGCGGACGCCTTTGCCCTCACCGCCGACCTGGGCGGCCAGGTGGGCGGCTACAGCCACGGCATGAAGCAGAAGCTGGCCCTGGTCTCGGCCCTGATCCGCCAGCCCCGGCTGCTGCTGTTGGACGAACCCTTCGTAGGCCTGGACCCCAACGCGGCCTATACCCTCAAGCAGTTCCTGCGCGAGCTGTGCCGGGCGGGCGGGGCGGTGTTTTTCTCCACCCATGTGCTGGAGGTGGCCGAAAAGCTCTGCGATAAGCTGGCCATCCTGAAAAACGGCCGCCTGGTCGAAGCCGGCCCCACCGCCGAGATCGTGGGCAAAAGTAACCTGGAAGAAGTGTTCTTGCAGCTGGAACGGGAGGAGGCGGCCCCATGAAAGCCTTTCGCGCACTGCTGCGCGTCAGCCTGGCCGCGCTGCTGCGGTCTATCGCGCCGGGGCGAGGCGGCGCGGCGCTGGCTCTGGGGCTGACCGCGCTGCTCCCGCTGCTGCTCTCGCTCAGCCTGGGCGGGATGTTCGGCATGGCGCTGTCCGCGCTGGGCGCGCTGGACCTGCTGCCGGCGTTTTTGTGCCTGACGGGGGCCGGCATGGCGTTTATGTTCACGGCTTTTGGCGCGGGCGGCGTGCTGTTCGGCGGCAGGGACAACGACCTGCTGCTGGCGCTGCCGGTGCCGGGCTGGATGCTGCTGGCCGGCCGCCTGCTGGCCGTCTACCTGCAAAACCTGCTCGTCTTTGGCCTGACCCTCATCCCCGGCATGGCGCTGTATGCGGCGTTCGGCGGGGCGCCGCAGGGCCTTGCGCTGGCGGCGGCCGTTGCGCTGCCGGCAGCGCTTGTGCCCACCGTGCTGGCGGCCCTGGTGGGCTGGGCCATCACCTGGCTGACGGGCCGGGCGCGCCACCGCGCGCTGTGGGCGAACCTGGGCTACGGGGCGGTGCTGCTGGGCAGCATGGCGCTCTCCTTTGGAATCAACTTTTCCACCCGCGCCGCCGGCGGGGCCGATACCGCTGCCCGCGCCTTGGCCTCGCTGTTCACCGGCCCGCTGTGGCTGTTCGGCCGCATGGGGGCCGCCTGCCTGGGCGATGCGGCAGCCTTTGGCGTCACGCTGCTGGCCGGCGTGCTGCCGGCGGCGCTGTTTGTCTGGCTGCTGCAGGGCAGCTACCGGACCCTGCTGGCCCGCATGGGGGCGCGCGCAGCCCGCAAAGCCTACCGCATGGCGGCCCAGCGCAGCGCCGCGCCGCTGGCGGCGCTGCTGCGCAAGGAGCTGGCGCGCTACCTGAACACCCCGGTCTATCTGTTCAACACCGGCTTTGGGCTGATCCTGCTGGCGGCGGCCACCGTGTTCGCCTGCTGGCAGGGGGACCGGTTTGTCGGCTGGCTGGCGGGGGAGACCGGCCTGCCGCTGGCCGGGCCGGACCTGTACGGTGTGATGGCGGCCACCGACTGCCTGCTGCTGGCCACGGCCAGCACCGCCTGCGTGTCCTTCAGCCTGGAGGGGCGCAGTTTCTGGCTGCTCAAATCGCTGCCGCTGCCGGCGGGGCAGGTCATCGGGGCCAAGGTGGGCTTCAACCTGCTCGCCGCCTGGCCGCTCACGGCGGTGTGCGTGGCGGCGCAGTGGGCGGCGCTGGGGTTTGGCCCCTTGCAGGGCGCGGCGCTGCTGCTGGTCACCACCGCGCTGGCGGCGTGCGTTTCGCTGGGCGGCGCGGCGGCCAACCTGCGGTTCCCGCGGCTGGACGCCGCCAACGATACGGTGGTCTGCAAGCAGTCGCTTTCGGCCGCGTTGGGCATCCTGGGCGGCATGGCACTGGCCGGGGCGGGCATCGGCCTTTACCTGGGCGCGCTGCGCGCCCTGCCGCTGCCGCTCTACCTGCTGGGCTGCACGGCGGCGCTGGCCGCGCTCTGCCTGGTGCTGGCCGCCTGGCTGCGCACCGCCGGCGCGCGGCGGTTGCAGCAGCTGGGCTGAACCCCTGACAATACCGGCCCCGCGGCCCTCTGGCCGGCGGGGCCGGTTTGTGGTATAATAGCCGCGATGCGGCTATTATACGCTTTTTGCGCAACGGCTCGCCGTTCTGGCTTGCGCCAGCCCGGCAACCGCCTTTTGATGCGCAATTATACCATTCCGCTGCGCGTCATGGTATAATAAAACGACACCCCTGCCTGAAAGGAGGCCGCTGCCATGCAGCCGACCATCAAACTGTACGAGACCGACGCCGCCTGCCGGCGCTTTACCGCCCGCGTGCTGGTCTGCGAACCGGCCCCCGGCGGCTGGCGCGCCGCGCTGGACGCCACCGCCTTTTACCCGGAGGGCGGCGGCCAGCCCTGCGATACCGGCGCCCTGGGCGGCGTGACCGTCACCGATGTGCAGCTGCGCGGCGGCGTGGTCTGGCACACGCTGGAAGCTCCGCTCCCGGTGGGCGGCACGGCGGAGGGCGTGCTGGACTGGGCGCGCCGGCTGGACCACATGGAGCAGCAC
>CALXGZ010000160.1 GCA_944387975.1 uncultured Faecalibacterium sp. | reverse complement strand
CCGATATCTCCATCCGCGTCATCACCGACCACATCCGCAGCTGCACCTTCATGGTGTCGGACGGCATCCTGCCCTCCAACGAGGGCCGCGGCTACGTGCTGCGCCGCCTGCTGCGCCGCGCGGCCCGGCACGGCCGCCTGCTGGGCATCCAGGGGCCCTTCCTGGTGGACCTGGTCGAGACGGTCATCCAGTCCAGCGAGAGCGCTTACCCCGAGCTGCGTGAGCACGCCGCCTATATCAAAAAGGTGATCGGCACCGAGGAGGCCAACTTCGCCCGCACCATCGACGCCGGCATGAACATCCTGTCGAACCTGATCGACGCGATGGAAAAGGCCCACCAGCACATCCTCAGCGGCCTGGACGTGTTCAAGCTGAACGACACCTTCGGCTTCCCCCTGGACCTGACGCGCGAGATCGCGGCCGAGCAGGGCCTGGAGGTGGACGAGGAAGGCTTCCACGCCGAAATGACCAAGCAGAAGGAGCGCGCCCGCGCCGAGCGCCTGAAGAAGAACATCTCCGGCTGGAGCGCCGACCTCTTCGGCGCGCTGGACGCCGCCCCCACCGTCTTTACCGGCTACGACACCCTGACGGACCAGGGCGTGGTGGTGGCCCTGTCGGACGAGGAGAGCCTGACCGACGCCATCGCCACCGACGACCAGGCCAAGGAGGGCGTGCTCGTCGTGCTGGACAAGACCCCCTTCTACGCCGAGATGGGCGGCCAGGCGGCCGACTGCGGCACGCTGAAGGGCGACGCCTGCGCCCTGCGCGTGCTGGACGTGAAAAAGACCCCCAAGGGCTACTTCGTGCACACCTGCGTGCTGGAAAGCGGCTATGTGCGCGTGGGCGACACCCTGACCGCCCAGGTGGACAAGGAATACCGCATGGCCATCGCCCGCAACCACACCGCCACCCACCTGCTGCAGGCGGCCCTGCGCGAGGTGCTGGGCGACCACGTCCACCAGGCGGGCTCCTACCAGGACGCCCGGGTCACCCACTTCGACTTCACCCACTTCAGCGCCGTCACCCCCGAGGAGCTGGCCCGCGTCGAGCAGATCGTCAACGACAAGATCTTCGAGGCGCTGGACGTCAAGGTCCAGTCCATGCCCCTCGACGAGGCCAAGAAGATGGGCGCCATGGCCCTCTTCGGCGAAAAGTACGGCGAGGTGGTGCGCGTCGTGGACGTGTGCGGCTGGTCGACCGAGTTCTGCGGCGGCACCCATGTGCAGAACACCGCCCAGATCGGCTGCTTCAAGATCGTCAGCGAGTCCTCGGTGGCCGCGGGCATCCGCCGCATCGAGGCCGTCACCGGCAAAAACCTGCTGCGGCGCGCCAACGCCAACGAGATGGCGCTGCGCAGCACCGCCGCGGCCCTCAAGGCCAACAACGTGGCGGACCTGGCCGCCCGCGCCGAGGCCGTCATGGCCGAGAACAAGGCCCTGACCAAGCAGCTGGACACCCTCAAGGCCGAGGTGGCCGCCGCCAAGGTGGAAAGCCTGTTTGAAAGCGCCGGGGACGTCAACGGCGTCAAGGTCATCACCGCCTACTTCTCCGGCACCGCCAGCAGCACGCTGCGCGGCATGTGCGACACCATGCGCGACAAGGCCGTCAAGCCCATGATCGCCGTGCTGGTGGGCAGCGAGGGCGACAAGATCACCATGGCCGTCTCCGTCAACAAGCTGGCCCAGGCCAAGGGCCTGAAGGCCGGCAACCTCGTCAAGGAGCTGTCCGCCATCGCCGGCGGCAAGGGCGGCGGCAAGCCCGACTTCGCCATGGCCGGCCTGAAGGACCCCAACAAGATCGACGAGGCCCTGCACGCGGCCGCCGCCGTGGCCGCCAGCCAGATGAACTGAGGCCCGAAGCGTTCGAACAACGCTGTTATATCGTTACACCCCATGAAAGGAGCTGTCTGCATGGAAGATTGCCTGTTCTGTAAGATCGCCGCGGGGGCTATCCCCTCGAACAAGCTGTATGAGGATGACCAGCTGCTGGCCTTCTACGACATCGACCCCCAGGCCCCGGTGCACTTCCTCGTCATCCCGAAAAAGCACATCCCCTCGGCCGCCGCCCTCACCGAAGAGGACGGGGCCCTGCTGGGCCACATCTTCGCCACCATCGCCCGCCTGTGCGCGGAGCTTAGCTGCGACGGCGGCTACCGCATCGTCTCGAACGTGGGCGAGGACGCAGGCCAGAGCGTCAAGCACCTGCACTTCCACGTGATGGCAAAGCGCCCCATGGGCTGGCCCGCAGGCTGAGCGCGGGCCCCAAAGGAGGATCATACACAATGGCTGAGACTTATACTTTGAAAGTCGCGGGCCTGACCCGCGAGCTGACCATCTGCAAGGTGAACGACCACATGGATATTGCGGCCTTCATCATGCTGGGCGACACCGAGCTGACGGTGGCCGCCGCCGCGGAGCTGCTGAAAAAGTGCCCCGAGTTCGACGTGCTGCTCACCGCCGAGGCCAAGGGCATCCCCCTGGCCCATGAGATGAGCCGCCAGAGCGGCAAGCCCTATGTCTGCGCCCGCAAGAACGTCAAGCTGTATATGAAGGACCCCGTCGTCGTCGAGGACCAGTCCATCACCACCGAAGGCAAGCAGAAGCTGGTCATCGACCGCCAGGAGCTGGAGGCCATGGACGGCAAGCGCGTGCTGGTGGTGGACGACGTGATCTCCACCGGCGGCTCGCTCAAGGCGCTGGACCGCCTGGCGGAGCAGACCCACTGCCAGATCGTGGGCCAGGCCGCCGTGCTGGCCGAGGGCGACGCAGCCAAGCGGCAGGACATCATCTTCCTCGAGCCGCTGCCCCTCTTCCTGCACTGATGGGGTCAGGCGGCCGGTCTGCGCGCTCTTCCTCGCTGCGCTGGGCGCACAGTTGATCGCTGCTTTCGAGCCGCAGGCGGGCTTTTGGCCCCTTGCGGCTCTTTTTGCATGGGGCGCGGCATGGCTGCTCTTCGGCGGCAAAAGCCGGGGCTACGGGCTGTGGCTGCTGCTGGGCGCGGCGCTGGGGCTGGGCTTTGCCCTGCGCACCGGCGCGCGCTTCGACGCCCTGGACGCGGCCTACGGCGGCCGCACGGTGCGCCTTGCCGCCACCGTCGAGGACGTGCAGCCGGGCTATACCCGCGCCACGGTGCGGGCCAGGCTGCGGGTGCGGCAGGCGGACGGCGCGCCGGCGGCCTTCTGCTGCTATTGCGACGCGCTGCCCCTGTGCGAGGCAGGGGAGAAGATCGGGGGCGAGTTCAGCCTGGACAGCCCCGCCGCGGCCGACGCCCCCGGCTACTACGCCGACGGGGTGGCCTTCCTCGCCGGGTACGAGCGCCAGTTCGAGCGGCTGGGGGCGGGGGAGGGCTTCCGCGCCTGGTCGGCCCGGCTGCAAAGCGCTTTGAGCGCGGCGCTGTGCCAGGGCCTTGACGGGGACGAGGCCGGCGCCCTGGCGGCCATGATCGTCGGGGACCGCAGCCGCATCAGCCCGGAGCTGAACGCGGCCTACCGCGCGGCGGGCCTGTCGCACGTGCTGGTGGTCAGCGGCATGCACGTGACCATCCTGTGCGGGGTGGCGCTGCCGGGCCTCGACCGCCGCCGCTGGCTGGAGACAGGCCAGAAGCTGGCTGCGAACCTGCCCGGCCGGCTGGGCCGCCGGCTGTACCGGCGCTGGGGCCTGCGCCTGGCGCAGCTGCAGCTGGCCGCGCCGCGCCCGGCGCGCGGCGGCTTCCACCCGGGGCGGGTGTGGCGCAAACGGGCCGCCGCCCTCTGGCCGGTGGCGCTGGCGGCGCTGCTGTGCGGCATCACGGGCTTTACCCCCTCGGTGCTGCGCGCGGGGGCGGCCGTCTGCATCGGGGCGCTGGGGGTCTGGCTGATGGCCCCCGCCGACCCGCTGACCAGCCTGGCCCTCGGCGGCCTTGCGATGAGCGCCGCCAACAGCTACGCCGTGTGCGATATCGGCTTCGAGCTGTCCTTTGCGGCGGTGGCCGGCACGCTGGCTGGCGCGGCCCTGGCCCGCCGCCAGACCGCCCGCCGCGCCCGCCTGGAGGAGGAGCCCGGCGCGCCCCGCCGGGCCCTGCCGCTGCGGCTGGCCGCGCGCCTTGGCGCCGCCGTGTGGGAGGCCGCCTGCATCAGCCTGTGCGCCTCGGCGGCCACCTTCCCGGTGCTGGTGCTGCGCGGGCTGAGCACCAGCCCCTACGCGCTGCTGTCGGGGGTGGCGGTGCTGTGGCTGGTCACCCCCATGATGACCTTGGGCATCGCGGCGTCGCTGGCCGGCATGGTCCCGGCGCTGTGGCCCCTGTACCGCCTGTGCGCGGCGGGGTCGGCGCTGCTGGTCCGCGCGCTGAACGCCTGGGCCGTGTGGGTGGCCGGCTGGCCGGGGGCGGAGCTGGCCTTCGACAGCCGCTACGCCGCCGCGGTCTGCCTGGGGCTGATGGCCCTGTGCTGGCTGGCCTACCGCTGGCGAGTGCGGCTGCGGGTCTTTTTGCCCGCGCTGGCGCTGGCGGCCGGCGTGGGCATCGGCGCGGGCATCGCCCTGGACCGGGACGTCGTGCGCGTCGAGCTGATCGGCGGGGTGCGCACGCCCTCGGTGGTGCTGGCGCAGAACGAACAGGCCGTGGTGCTGTACCGCGGCGGCAGCGGCGGGCGCGCCGCGGTGGAGAACTGGCTGGCCCGCCACGGCCTGCGGGAGGCCGCCGTCCTGGTGGACCTGCGCATGGAGCCCACACGCACCAATCAGCCCCCGGCCCAGCGGGTGATGACCCCGGGCCGCTTCGAGCCCTTTACCGATTTCCAGACCGAGCGGGGCGACATCCGGCTGGACATGATGCGCTCGGGGCAGGGGGTGGCCGTACTGGTGACGGTGGACCGCTGGCGCCTGGCGGCCGTCAGCGGCGACTTCGAGCTGCCCGCCGCGCTGGCCGTCGACTGGCTGCTGGCCTCGCCCTCCGCGCCCGGCGCGTTCCGCTGGGAGGCGGCGCTGGCCCTGGGCCGCTACGACTGGATGCGCCCCGATGCCGGGCCCGCGCCGTCCGTCCTGCTGCTGCGCCCGGGCGGCGGCGCAAAAACACGATGAAGGAGGGCCTGCACATGCCCGCAGAAAGCAAGCTGGCCGCCCTGGTGGAGCAGGGCTGCCCGGTGTTCTATTTTTACTCCACCGAGAAATACCTGGTCCGGCAGGCGGTGGGGACGGTCTGCGCCCTGCTGTGCCGCGGCGGCGGGGAAGAGCCCACCGTCCTGGACGGGCCCGCCCCCGACGTCGAGCAGCTGATCGCCGCGGCGGGCACCATCTCCTTTTTCGGCACGCGGCGCACCGTCTGCCTGCCGGAGCTGGACCCCGCCGCCTACAGCGAAAAGGACCTGGAGGCCTTTGTCGATACTGTGGCGGACACGTCCAGCGCGGTGCTGGTGTTCGGCAGCGTGTTCGAGGCCGACCGCACGGGCAAGGCCCGCCCCGGCAAGCGCGCCCAACGGCTGATCGCCCAGTGCAAAAAGCTGGGCTGGGCCGAGGAGCTGGCCAAGCCCGGCCCCACCCAGCTGCGCCAGCTGATGGCCGGGCGCGCCGCCGCCCAGGGCGCGGAGCTGTCCGGCCCAGCCGGCGCGGCCCTGCTGGAGCGCTGCGGCGAGGACCCCTACCTGCTGGAAAACGAAGTGGACAAGCTGGCCGCGGCCGCCGGCTACAGGACCATCACCCCGGCGCTGGTGGCCGAGCTGGGCGTGGTCAGCCTGGAGGCCGACGTCTTCGAGATGGTACGGCTGATCACCGCGCGCAACGCGGCCGCCGCCTGCAAAAAGCTGCACATCCTGCTGCGCCTCGGGCAGGAGCCCATCGCCATCGCCGCCGCCATGACCGGCAGCTATGTCGATCTGTACCGCGTCAAGCTGGGCCAGCAGCACAAAAAGAGCTACAGCGCCGTGTTCAAGGACTTTGACTACAAGCGCAGCGACTACCGACACAAGCACGAAGCGCAGACGGCGGCGGGCTACAGCCTGCCGCAGCTCAAGGCCTGCCTTGCCATCCTGCTGGAGCTGGATATGAACCTGAAGGGCCAGCCCGTCAGCCCGCAGATCTTGCTGGAGACGGCGCTGTGCCGCCTGGCGATGGAAGGGGGCGGCCGATGAGCGCGCCCGGGCGCATCCACACCGGCCGCGTGCTGGTGGTGGAGGGCAAGTACGACGCGGCCCGCCTGTCCGGCCTGACGGACGTGATGATCCTGCCGACAGGGGGCTTCGCGGCGTTTTCGGACAAGATGCGTCAGCGCCTGCTCAAGCAGCTGGTGGAGAAGAA
>CALXGZ010000159.1 GCA_944387975.1 uncultured Faecalibacterium sp. | reverse complement strand
AGCCGGAAATATCGCGGGAAAGGCGGTCCTGGCGGGCCTTCTCCTTCTGCTTTTTCATCTCCGCCTGGAAGTTCTCCTCGTCCACGGCGATGCCCGCCTCGGCTGCGATCTCACGGGTGAGGTCCAGAGGGAAGCCAAAGGTGTCGTTCAGCTTGAAAGCGTCGATGCCGGAGAGGATCTTCTCCTTGCCGGAAAGCGCCGCCTTGGTGATGTTGTCGATCAGGCCGTTGAGGATATTCAGGCCCTGGTCGATGGTCTTGTAGAAGCGCTCTTCCTCAGTGCCGATGACCTTTTTGATGTAGTCGGCGTGCTCTTCCAGTTCGGGATAGCCGGCCTTGTTCTCATGGATGACGGTGTCCACCAGCTCGGTGAGGAAGGGGCGGTCGATGCCCAGCATCCGGCCGTGGCGCGCGGCGCGGCGCAGCAGCCGGCGCAGCACATAGCCGCGGCCCTCGTTGGAGGGCAGGATGCCGTCCGACACCATGAAGGTGCAGCTGCGGATGTGGTCGGTGATGACGCGGATGGAGATATCGGTCTTTTCGTTCCGGCCGTAGGTCTTGCCGGCGATGTGCTCGACATGGTGCAGCACGCTCTGGACGGTGTCCACCTCAAACAGGTTGCCCACCCCCTGCATCACGCAGGCCAGACGCTCCAGGCCCATGCCGGTGTCGATGTTGGGGCGGGGCAGCCGCTCGTAGTGGCCCTTGCCGTCCGAGTCGAACTGGCTGAACACCAGGTTCCAGATCTCCATAAAGCGGTCGCAGTCGCAGCCGGGGGCGCAGGTGGGCTTGCCGCAGCCGTACTCGAGGCCGCGGTCGAAGTAGATCTCGGAGCAGGGGCCGCACGGGCCGGAGCCATGCTCCCAGAAGTTATCCTCCTTGCCCATGCGCACCATGTGGTCCGGGGCGATGCCCACCTTTTTGGTCCAGATATCGTAGGCCTCGTCGTCGTCGAGGTAGACCGAGATATACAGCTTATCCTTGGGGATGGCCATCCATTCCTCGCCGGTCAAAAACTCCCAGGCCCAGGGGATGACCTCCTCCTTGAAGTAATCCTGGAAGGAGAAGTTGCCCAGCATCTCGAAGAAGGTGCCGTGGCGGGCGGTGATGCCCACGCGCTCGATATCCGGGGTGCGGATGCACTTCTGGCAGGTGGTCACGCGGTGGCGGGGGGGCTCCTCCTGGCCGAGGAACCACTTTTTCATCGGGGCCATGCCGCTGTTGATCAGCAGCAGGCTGGGGTCGTCCTTCGGCACCAGGGGGAAGCTGCCCAGGCGCAGGTGGCCCTTGCCCTCGAAGAAGGTCAGGTATTTTTCACGCAGTTCATTCAAACCGGTCCATTGCATAAACGATTCTCTCCTTCTGTTGTATAGACAGTCGCACGGCAGCGGGCGGAAACAAAAACAGCCCCCGCCCCGGCAAAGGGACGAAGGCTGCCGTAACTGCTCCGTGGTACCACCCAATTTGCGGCGATGGAAAACGCCGCCTCTTTTGCCGCAATAACGCTGCGCCGCGCCCGGCTTATCTCACCGGGAGCTCGAGGGTGGCATGGGCTGCGGCATACCGGCGGGCCTTGCAGCTGGGGGCCCGCTCTCTGAGCGGCTGCGCACGCATCCCTGGCCCTGTCATAGCCAAGTGTGCATTGTTCAGGTTTTGGCGCGGGCGTGCCCGCACCACATAAATTATAAGCATGTACGCGGCTTTTGTCAACCGTTTCGGTCAAAATTCCAGCGCGGGGCTCACCTCGCTGCGGCGCTGGGCCTGGACGATGCAGTCCTTGCCGGGCACGACGCCCCCCGCCCCGAAGGTGGTGAAGACGGTCTGCAAGGCAAGGGGCGGGGTGTTGTTCTCCTGCGAGAGGTGGCACAAGGCGAACTTTTCGCACCCGGCCTGCACCAGCTCCAGCAGCTTTTCGCTGCATTCGTCGTTGGACAGGTGGCCCCGGGGCCCCTCGATGCGCGCGCGCAGGTAATAGGGGTAGGGGCCGTTATGCAGCATATAGGGGTCGTAGTTGCTTTCCAGCGCCACCAGGCTGCACCCGGCCAGCGCCGCGTGCACGGCGGGGGTCAGGGTGCCAAGGTCGGTGGCGATGGCCATGGTCTTCCCCTCCGGGGTGGTGATGCGGTAGCCCACGCAGGGCACGTCGTGGCTGGTGGGGAAGGCCCGCACCCCGAAGCCCGCGATGTCGGTCTCGGCGCCGGTGTCGGGGTCCAGGGGGCAGGCCGGGCAGCCCGGCGGCAGCAGCTGCGCCGCCTCCAGCGCGGCGAGCGTCGCCTGCGCGGCATACACCGGCAGCTTGTGCCGCTTTAAAAAGGTGCCCAGGCCCTTGACGTGGTCGCTGTGCTCGTGGGTGACGAGGATGCCCGCGCAGTCCGCGGCCTCCAGGCCCACCTCGCGCAGCGCGCCGGTGGTGACGCGCACGCCCTTGCCCATATCCACCAGCAGGTACGCGCGGCCGCAGCGGACGACGCTGCAGTTGCCCGACGAGCCGGAGTAAAGCGAGATCAGTTCTGCCATGCCTGCGAGGCCCTCCGCGCCTCAAAAACGCGCCAAAGGAGCCGCGCTGCGGGCGCGGCCCCTCCGGCATAGACGGTCTTGTGTTACAGCGCCTGGTCCAGGGCGGCGGGCATCCGCTCCACTTTGCGGATGTCCGCGCCGAGGCCGCGCAGCTTTTCGACGATGTTCTCATAGCCGCGCTCGATGTGGCCGATCTCCTCGATCTCGCTGGTGCCGCCGGCCATCAGGGCGGCGATGACCATGGCCGCGCCGGCCCGCAGGTCGCTGGCGCGCAGCGGGGCGGGCAGCAGCCGCTCGACCCCTTCGATGACGGCCACCTGGCCGTCCACCTGGATGTTGGCGCCCATCTTGCGCAGCTCGTCCACATAGCGGAAGCGGTTGTCCCAGATGCCCTCGGTGATGGTGCTGGT
>CALXGZ010000158.1 GCA_944387975.1 uncultured Faecalibacterium sp. | reverse complement strand
ACCCTGCTCAACCAGGGGGCCAGCAAGGCGGATATCGCGCTGTCGGCCTTCCACGCCATCGCCAAGCAGACCATAGGCGGCCTGGCCCAGGGCCTGGAGCTGACCCCGCCGGTCATCTTTGAGGGCGGGCCGCTGACCTACAACCCCACCCTGGTCCGCGTCTTTGCCGAGCGGCTGGGCCTGCGGGAAGACCAGGTCATCCGCCCCGACAACGCCGACACCATCGTGGCCCTGGGCGCGGCCTGCGCCATGGACGAGCTGTACCCCCTGCCCACCGGCCGCGCCGCCCCCATGACCCCCGAGCAGGCGCTGGAACGGCTGTCCGCCGCGCCCCCCGCCGCCGCCCAGCACAGCGCGGAGCGCTACTTTGCCAGCGAGGCCGAGCGCGAAGCCTGGCAGGCGGAGCACCGCCTGCCCGAGCTGGACGCGCCCGACGTGCGCCCCGGCGGCACGCTGCCCGTCTACATCGGGGTGGACGCCGGCAGCACCACCGGCAAGCTGGTGCTGCTGGACGAAAACGAAAAGGTCGTGGACCGCTTTTACGCCAGCAACCGCGGCGACCCCATCGAGGTGATCCTCCGCGGGCTGCAAACGATGTACAAAAAATACAGCGCCATGGGCGTACAGCTGAAGGTGCTGGGCTTCGGCACCACCGGCTACGGCGAGGTGATGCTGAGCAAGGCCTTCGGCGGCGACTACCACACCGTCGAGACGGTGGCCCACACCGCGGCGGCCTGCCACTACCTGCCCGACGTCAGCTTCCTTCTGGACATCGGCGGCCAGGACATGAAGGCCATCTGGATCAAGGACGGCGTCGTCACCAACATGCTGCTGAACGAGGCCTGTTCCTCGGGCTGCGGCTCCTTCCTGGAGGAGTTCGCCGCCTCGCTGAATATCCCGGTGGACGGCATCGCGGAGGCGGCCTTCCGGGCCGAGCACCCCGCCGAGCTGGGCAGCCGCTGCACCGTCTTTATGAACAGCAGCATCATCACCGAACAGAAGAACGGCCGCACCCCCGGCGATATCATGGCGGGGCTGTGCCGCAGCATCATCAAGAACGTCTTTACCAAGGTGGTGCGCATCCCCAACACCGGCGTGCTGGGCAGCCGCATCGTGGTGCAGGGCGGCACCTTTAAAAACGACGCGGTGCTGCGCGCGCTGGAGCAGTACCTGGGCCGGACCGTCACCCGCGCGCCCTACCCCGGCGGGATGGGCGCCATCGGCGCGGCCCGCCTGACCAAGCGCCAGGCCGAGGCCAGCGCCTGCCCCGCCAGCCATTTCATCGGCTTTGCGGCGCTGGACGCCTTTACCTATACGCAGAGCCAGAACGAGCCCTGCCCCTTCTGCCAGAACCACTGCAGCCGCACGGTGATCCGCTTCCCCACCGGGGAGAGCTTCGTCACCGGCAACCGCTGCGAGCGGGGCGAGATCCTGGGCGACCCGAAGGACAAGGCCGTCCAGGCCAGGGTGCGCCAGGCAAACCAGGCCATGCAGAGCGTGCCGAACCTCTTCGCCGTACGGGAAAAGCTGCTCTTCGCCGATTACGACGCCCCCGCCCTCGCGCCCAGCCGCGGGGTGACCATCGGCATCCCGCGGGTGCTGTCCTTCTGGGAGACCATGCCCTTCTGGAACGCCTTCTGGCGCAGCCTGGGCTTTACGGTCCAGCTGTCGGGCCGCAGCACCCGCCCCCTGTACGAGGAGGGCCTCTCCGCCGTCACCTCGGACACTGTCTGCTTCCCGGCAAAGCTGGTCCACGGGCACCTGCGGGACCTGGCTAAGCGGAAGGTGGACCGCATCTTCATGCCCTCCATCACCACCGTCCAGCCCGACGGCGCCGCCGCCACCAGCGAGTCGATGTGCGCGGTGGTCAAGGGCTACCCCATCGTCATCCGCAACTCGGACGACCCCGCCCGCCGCTGGGGCATCCCCTTCGACGCGCCGCTGTTCCACTGGCACTGCCACGCCGACCGCGACCGCCAGCTGGCGGAGTATATGTCCGCCGCCTTCGGCATCGGCCCGGCCCTGACGAAGCAGGCCATCGCCGCCGGCGACGCGGCCCAGGCCAGCTTCTCACAGCAGCTGAAAGCCGCCGGCCAGGCCGTGCTGGACCGCTGCCACGCCAAGCACAGCTACGCCGTGGTGCTGGCCAGCCGCCCCTACCAGAACGACGCGCTGGTCAACCACGCCCTACCCGAGCTCTTCGTCAGCCTGGGCATCCCGGTGCTGACCAACGACGCCCTGCCCGATGTGAACAAGGTCGACCTCTCCCGCAGCCGGCTGGACATCGTCAACAACTACCACGCCCGGATGCTGGCCTCGGCGGTGCTGGCCGCGCAGGACGACTGCCTCGAATACGTGCAGATCGTCAGCTTCGGCTGCGGGCACGACGCCTACCTCTCGGACGAGATCACCCGCATGATGCACGAGATCTCGGGCAAGAGCCCCCTCATCCTCAAGCTGGACGAGAGCGACGCTCAGGGGTCGCTGCGCATCCGGGTGCGCTCCTTCGTCGAGACGGCGGCCATACGCCGGGCCCGGGGCCTGCGCGCCGAAACGCGCCCCCTGCCCGACCCCTACCCCGTCAAGTTCACCAAAGCCGACGTCAAGGAGCGCGTGGTCCTGGTGCCCAACACCTCCCACGCCTTCTGCCGGGTGATGTCGGCGGCCTT
>CALXGZ010000157.1 GCA_944387975.1 uncultured Faecalibacterium sp. | reverse complement strand
ACAGTTTTAGCTTATCACAAGGCATTTCAGGACACTGTCCGCAGTGCTCAAAGCCTTTTTCGATGCAGCATTTCGCTTTGTCACATTCACCCCAGAACATGTCTCCGGCATTCGCTTTACATCCCCTGCAACCCATTTTTTCTTTCCATTCACATACGCCGCAATATGTACCGCAGTATGCCATCATTGATTTATCCATAAGACTTCGTTCCTTTCCGTTTTAATATTTTGGCAATCTGCTTTTGTACAGCCTTCACACTATCAAAAAAGTTTCATGTTTTTATTATATCATAACATTTTTATTTTGGACACTCCCGCGGTCGTTTCACTGCAATTCCTCGCGGGCGGCGGCCAGGGCGCTCTCGATCACCTTGTCCATGTCGTAGTAGCGGTACTCGCCCAAGCGCCCGCCGAAGCGCACGCCCTTCTCCCCCTCGGCCAGGGCCTTGTAGCGGGCGTAGAGCGCGCCGTTTGTCTCGTCGTTGACGGGGTAATAGGGCTCGTCCCCCACCTTCCACTCGGCGCTGTACTCGCGGCTGAGGACCGTTTTCGGCTGCGTGCCGAACTCAAAATGCTTGTGCTCGATGATGCGGGTATAGGGGGTCTCGGCGTCGGTGTAGTTGACCACCGCGTTGCCCTGGTAGTTGTCGGTGTCCAGCACCTCGGTCTCAAAGCGGACGCTGCGGTATGCAAGCGCCCCCAGCCGGTAGCCGAAGTAGGCGTCGATGGGCCCGGTGTACACCACCCGTTCCGCCAGCGCGTCGAGGGCGTCCTTTTCGGCCAGATAGTCCACCCCGAGGCGCACCTCCACGCCCTCCAGCATGCGCTCCACCATGGCGGTGTAGCCGCCGTTCGGGATGCCCTGGTACAGGGCGTTGAAATAGTTGTTGTCGTAGGTGAAGCGCACCGGCAGCCGCCGGATGATGAAGGCGGGCAGCTGGTCGCAGGGGCGGCCCCACTGCTTGGCGGTGTAGCCCTTGACCAGCTTTTCGTAGATATCGGTGCCCACCAGGCTGATGGCCTGTTCTTCCAGGTTTTTCGGCTCGGTGATGCCGGCGGCGGCGCGCTGCGCCTCGATCTTCGCCTTCGCCTCGGCGGGGGTGACGACGCCCCACATCCGGTTGAAGGTGTTCATGTTGAAGGGCATGTTGTAGATCTCGCCGTGGTAGTTCGCGATGGGGCTGTTGGTGTAGCGGTTGAACTCGGCGAACTGCCCCACATAGGCCCACACCTCTTTGGAATTGGTGTGGAAGATGTGCGCGCCGTAGCGGTGGACATTGATGCCCTCCACCTGCTCGGTATAGACGTTGCCGGCAATGTGGCCGCGCCGGTCGACGACCAGGCAGCGCTTGCCGGCCTTATGCGCCTCGTGCGCAAAGACCGCGCCGAACAGCCCGGCGCCCACGATCAGGTAATCATACTGCTTCATCTGGCTTTCTCCTTCTTGCGCGAATCGCTGGCAAGGCCGTCAGGCCTTCACGCTCCCCTTTTTCTGGGAGGCGCGGTAGGCGTCGATGGCCGCGCTCAGGCGGACGCGGGCCTGCTCCAGCGAGGTATGCTTGAGCACGGTGGCCGCCATGGTCTGGTGGCCGCCGCCGCCCAGGCTCTCCATGATCACCTGGACGTTCACCTGGCCCATGCTGCGGGCCGAGATCTTGACCATGCTGCCCGCGGCCACCGCCACGAAGCTGGCCTGTACGCCCTCGATGCTCAGCAGGTCGTTGGCGGCCTGCGGCACGGCCACCTGGGCCTCGGCGGGCAATTCTGCGCTGAGGACGATGGCGCAGCCCTTGTACATCTGGGCCTTGGCTACAAGGCTGGCCTTGGCGTTGTACTCCGGCAGGCTGACGTCGAACAGGGCCCAAGCGCGCTCGGTCTCGGCGCCGTAGCGGCGCAGGGCCGCGGCGGCCTCGAAGGTGCGCACGCCGGTGTGCAGGCTGAAGTTGCGGGTGTCCAGCATGATGCCGGACAAAAGGCCCTCGGCCTCGATGCGGGTGGGCTTGTCGTCGCGGCTGCCGACATATTGCAGCAGCTCGGTGACCAGCTCGCTGGCGGAGGAGGCATAGGGCTCGTGGCAGACGAGGACGGCGTTCTCGATATAGCCCACGCCCTTGCGGTGGTGGTCGATGACGGCGATCTTGCCGCACTTTTCCAAAATCTCTTTGCTTTCCACCTGGCCGACCTGGTATGTATCGACCACGATGCAGAGGGTCTCCTTGGTGATGATGGCGAGGGCGCTGCGCGGGTCGATGAAGTCGTCCTCCTGGCCGGCGTCCTCGATGGCGTTGATCAGGCTGGTGGCCAGCGTCGCCTCGCGCTTGACGGCGATGACGGCGGGCACGTCGCAGATCTTGCAGATGCGCAGCACGCCCTCCGCCGAGCCGATGGCGTCCAGATCGCTCATGCGGTGGCCCATGATCACCACGTGGTCGGCGGCCTTGATCAGCTCCACCAGGGCCTCGGCCACGATGCGGCTGCGCACCTTGCTGCGCTTTTCCACGCCGTGGCTGACGCCGCCGTAGAAGGTAAAGCCGTCCGGCGTCATCTCGGCGGCCTGGTCGCCGCCGCGGCCCTGGGCCATATCCCGCGCCTGCACGGCCATCTCCTGGGCCGCGTGCAGGGTGGGGGCCCGCCGCCCGATGCCGATGGAGATGGACAGGTTGACGCTGGGCTCCAGCGCGCGGATCTTGTCCAGCACGTCGTAGCCCTGCTGGGCGAACTGCTCCAGCTGGCGGTCCTCGACGACGGCGATGTAGCGGCCGTTGGCCACGCGGCGCAAAAAGCCGGTGCCCCGGGCGATCATGCCCTCAATGGTGCGGTTGATGCGCTCCAGCAGGCGGGCGCTCTCGCTGTCCAGCATGTCGCTGAACACGTCGTCGTAGCCGTCCACCGAAAAGATCATGTAGCCGGGGCGGCTGGCCTTGTACTCGGTCTCGATCTTGCGCAGGGCGGTCTCGTCGTTCAGGATCAGGATGCTGGTCTTGTCCG
>CALXGZ010000156.1 GCA_944387975.1 uncultured Faecalibacterium sp. | reverse complement strand
AAGCGGAAGCTGATCTCGGGGTGGCTCAAAGCCAGGCGGTTGACCACGTCGGCCACAAAGGTGCCCTCGCTGGCGTCCTTTTTCAAAAACTTCATCCGGGCGGGGGTATTGAAGAAGAGGTCCCGCACGCGGATGGTGGTGCCCACGGCGCGGGCCGCGGCCTCGGGGGGGTACTCTTCCCCGCCCTCGTTGTGGTACAGCACGGCGTACTCGCCCGCGGCGGTGCGGGTCAGCAGCTCGACCTTGGCCACGCTGGCGATGGAGGCCAGCGCCTCGCCCCGGAAGCCCAGGGTGTGGATGGCGGCAAGGTCCTCCTCATCCTCGATCTTGCTGGTGGCGTGGCGGATGAAGGCGGTGGAGATATACTCCGGCTCGATGCCGCTGCCGTTGTCGCTGACCTCGATCAGGCGGACGCCCCCCGACTCGATGGAAATGGCGACCTGGGTCGCGCCGGCGTCGATCGAATTTTCCAGCAGTTCTTTCGCGGCGGAGGCCGGCCGCTCCACCACTTCGCCCGCCGCGATCAGCTCGGCGGTGTGTTTGTCCAGTACGCGGATGACTGCCATGCAGGCACCCTCCTTTCAAAAATTTCAGCCGCTGATGCTGCCCTTGAGGGTCTTTTTCAGCTCATAGAGGAAGTTCAGCGCTTCGATGGGGGTCAGGGTCTCGAGGTCGAGGGCCTCCAGCTTTTCCACCATTTCGCTGGGGGCGGCGGGCGAGCGGTAGTCCTCCAGCGTGCCGAAGTCCATCTGCTCCACGTTGTTTTTGGGGGCGGCGGCCTCCAGCTTGCGCAGCACCTCGTGGGCGCGGCGGGTGACGCTGCCGGGCAGGCCGGCGAGCTTGGCCACCTCGATGCCGTAGCTGTCGTCGGCGGGGCCGCGCACGATCCGCCGCAGGAAGGTGATGTCCTCCCCGCGCTTTTTGACGGCGATGTTGTAGTTTTTGACGCCTTCCACCGCGCCCTCCAGCTCGGTCAGCTCGTGGTAGTGGGTGGCGAAGAGGGTCTTGCAGCCCAGGCCGTTTTTGGGCTCGGCGATGTGCTCGACCACGGCGCGGGCAATGCTCATACCGTCGAAGGTGGAGGTGCCGCGGCCGATCTCGTCCAGGATCAGCAGACTGCGCGGGGTGGCGTTTTTCAGGATCTCGGCCACCTCGGTCATCTCGACCATAAAGGTGGACTGGCCCGCGGCCAGATCGTCCGACGCGCCCACCCGGGTGTACACCGCGTCCACGATGCCGGCGTGGCACTCCTTCGCGGGCACGAAGGAGCCGATCTGCGCCATCAGCACGATGAGGGCGTTTTGGCGCATGTAGGTGGATTTGCCCGCCATGTTGGGGCCGGTGATGATCAGGCAGCGGTTCTCGCCGCAGTCGAGCTCGGTGTCGTTCGGCACAAAGAGGCTGCCCTTGAGCACCTGCTCCACCACCGGGTGGCGGCCCTCGCGGATGAGCAGCTGGTCGCTGTCGTCCACCACGGGGCGGCAGTAGTTGTTGCCGGCCGCCACGATGGCCAGCGAGACGAGGACGTCCAGCCGGGCCACCGCGCGGGCGGTGCGCTGGATGCGGTCCAGCTCGCGGCTGATGCCGTCCAGCAGGTCCGCGAAAAGGCGGTGCTCCAGGCTGATCAGCCGCTCGTGGGCGCCGAGGATCTTGTTCTCCAGCGTTTTCAGCTCGGGGGTGATGTAGCGCTCGCCGGTGGAGAGGGTCTGCTTGCGGGTGTAGTTGTCGGGCACCATGCTCTTGTAGCTGTTGCTGACCTCGATGAAGTAGCCGAACACGTGGTTGAAGCCGATCTTCAGCTTCGGGATGCCGGTCTCCTCCCGCAGGCGGGCCTCCAGTTGGGCGAGCACGCCCTTGGTGTTCTCCCGGATGGAGCGCAGCTCGTCCACCTCGCTGTTGTAGCCGGCAGCGATGACCCCGCCGTCCTTGAGGGTGGCGGGGGCCTCGGGGTCGACGGCGGCGCAGATGCGGGCCTTGATATCGCTCAGGGGGTCGATCTCGGCGGCAAGCTGCGCCAGCTCATCGCAGCCGCAGCCATCGGCCAGCTGCTTGAGCTCGGGCAGCCGCTCGAAGGTCTGGGCCATGGTGTAGATCTCTTTCGGCGTGGCGGAGCCGTAGACGGTGCGGGTCATCAGCCGCTCGATGTCGGTGATGTAGCGCAAAGCCTGGGACAGCTCGCCGCGGGCGACGCTCTGGCGGACCAGGCTTTCCACCGCGTTCAGCCGGTGATTGATGATCTCGCTGGAGACGAGGGGCTGCTCCAGCCAGCTGCGCAGCAGGCGCTTGCCCATCGCGGTGGAGGTCTGGTCCAGCACCCAGAGCAGGGTGCCCCGCTTTTCGCGCCCGCGCATGGTCTCGGTCAGCTCAAGGTTCGTGCGGGTGACGGGGGGCAGGTGCATGTACTGCGCCTCGGTGTAGCGGATGACCGTTTTCAGGCGGCCGACGCCCTTGATCTGGGTGTCGTGCAGGTATTGCAGCAGCGCGCCCATCGCGTAGCGCACCAGGCCCTCCGCGCCGATGTCGGTGGTCTTTGCCCAGTCGCGGCCGAACTGGGCCGCCAGCGCGGCGTCGATCAGGCCGGGGGCGTAGGCCTCGTCCTCCATCAGCTCGACGGCGCAGGTCATGTGCTTTTTGATGTAGCCCGTCACGTCCCGGCAGGACAGCATGCCGGGGTTGAACAGCACCTCGCTGGGGTGGTAGCGGCACAGCTCGGCGATGACGGCCAGGCCGATCTTGGGGCCGGCCAGCTCGGTGACGTGGGCTGTGCCGGTGGACACGTCGGCAAAGCACAGCCCCGCCCCCTCCCCTTTCAGGTAGATGCTGGCGATGTAGTTGTTGCGGTCGTCCTGCAGCATGCTGCTCTCGATGACGGTGCCGGGCGTGACCACCCGCACGATCTCCCGCTTGACCAGGCCCTTGGCCAGGGCGGGGTCCTCGGTCTGCTCGCAGATGGCCACCTTGTAGCCCTTGGCGATCAGGCGGGCCATGTAGCTCTCGTAGCTGTGGAAGGGCACGCCGCACATGGGCGCGCGCTCCTTCTGGCCGCACTGCTTGCCGGTCAGGGTCAGGTCCAGCTCACGCGAGGCCGTGATGGCGTCGTCGTAGAACATCTCGTAAAAATCGCCGATGCGGTAAAAGAGGATCTCATCCTTGTGCTGTTGTTTGATCTCCAAATATTGTTTCATCATGGGCGACAGATCCGCCATGTGCACCCCTTCTTTCTGCGCGTTGTGGTAAGCCTCCTCAGATAAGGAAACGCGGCTGTGCGTGCGCCGCAGCCGCGTTGCAGTGGTCTCAGCCGCAGCCGCCGCAGGTCGAGCAGCTGCCCGTGCAGGAGGCCGAGGGCTCCTGCACCGCCATCGGGTCGCCGCCGTTCATCGCGGCGTTGATGATGGCGTCGATATAGTTGACCAGGAGCTCGCACTCCCGCTTGGCCTCGTTGTAGGCGACCATGCCCTCGTCGTTCATAATCTGGCCGTAGAGGGTGTTCACCTTCTCGTTCAGCTCGGCGATGCGGGCGTCGTTGCGCTCCGCCTTGCCGATCTCGTTGTTCAGGTCCATGCGGGCGAGGTTGAATTCGCCGATCATGTTCTGCAGCTCCTCGTCGCTGTCGTTCATCTTGCGGGCCTGGTCCAGGGCCAGGTAGCGGCTGTCGGTCTGCAGCGCTATGGCGGCGCGCTTGAAAAGGTCGATGCAATCCATGTGTGGTGTCTCCTTTTGTTTTTTCTATCTTTCCCTTTTTGTTGTGCGTTGTTACGCGGATAATTCGCCCAGCAGCACGGTGGCCCGCGCGCCGGTCAGCTTCACCCGGGCGTATTGGCCCAGTAGGGCCGCCTCGCCGGCAAACTCCGCCGTCAGGTTGTTGTCCAGCCGGCCCGAGAGCGTGCCCTCCGCCCGGCCGTAGCCCTCCACCAGGACGCGGACGGTCCGGCCCACCTGGGCCTTGACCAGCGCCATGGCGATCTCGTCCTGGGTCTTCAACAGGCGGGCCATGCGGTCCGTCTTTTCCTTGCGGGGGGTGGGGTCGGGGTAGCTTGCCGCCGGCGTGCCCTCGCGCTTTGAATAGATGAAGGTGAACAGCTGCATGTAGCCCACTTTGCGCACCAGGTCCAGCGTGCCCTGGAAGTCCTCCTCCGTCTCGCCGGGGAAGCCGACGATGATGTCGCTGGAGAAGGTGATGCCCGGCACCCGGGCGCGGGCGTACTCGATCAGCTCGAGGTAATGCCCGACGGTGTAATGGCGGTTCATCTTTTCCAGCAGCCGGTCCGAGCCGCACTGCACCGGCAGGTGCAGGTGCTTGCACAGGTGGGGCTGGGCCGCGATGGTGTCGATCAGCTTGCGGCTGGCGTCCTTGGGGTGGCTGGTCATAAAGCGGATGTGGTAATCCCCCGGCACGGCGCACAGCAGGTTGAGCAGGTCGGCAAAGTCCATCTTGTCCGCCCCGTCCAGGCCCTTGCCGTAGCTGTTGACGTTCTGCCCAAGGAGGGTGATCTCCTTGTAGCCAGCGGCCACCAGGCCCTTGAACTCGGCCAGGATATCCGCCGGGCGGCGGCTTTTCTCCCGGCCGCGGACGTAGGGCACGATGCAGTAGGTGCAAAAGTTGTCGCAGCCGTACATGATGGGCAGCCAGGCGCGGAACTCGCTCTCGCGCCGGATGGGGATGCCCTCGACGATGACGGGGCGCTGGGCCGGCTCGAGCAGGATGCGGCCCCGCTGCTCCAATTTGCGGGCCAGCAGCTCGGGCAGGGTGTCGATGCCGTCCACCCCGAACACCAGGTCCACATAGGGGTAGCTCTGGCGCAGCTTGTCCACCACGTGCTGCTGGTTCGCCATGCAGCCGCACAGGCCGATGATCAGGCCGGGCTTTTTCTCCTTCAGGCCCTTGAGCGCGCCCACGTTGCCGAAGACGCGCTGCTCGGCGTGCTCGCGCACGGCGCAGGTGTTGAAGAGGATCAGGTCGGCGTCCTCGGGCCTGTCGCACAGGCCGTAGCCGGTATCCACCAGCACGCCCTTGATCCGCTCGCCGTCGTTGACGTTCTGCTGGCAGCCGTAGCTGTGCACGAAGGCCAGCGGCGGCGTGTCGTAATGGCGGCTGATCAGCCCCGCCGCCCGGGCGTTGTGTTCATAATTTGTATATTCCAACGATCTACCATCCTTACCCCGCGTCCGCGGGGCCGTTCCATTTGTAAGGGCCGGCGGAAGGGCCGCCCCATCCCACTTATTATACAGGTTTCCCCCGCGCGAAACAAGGGATAATTTTTGCAAACGGGGCCGGGGCTTACAGCGCGGCCGCGCCGCTGGGGGCCGCCCTGCGCGCGCAGGCCTCGCACAGGCCGATCCATGTCACCACGCAGTCGGTGATGTGGCCGGGCTTGCCCGCCAGCAGCTGGCGCACGACGCCGGGGTCGAGCGCCAGATCCTCGACGCAGCCGCAGGCGGTGCAGTACAGGTGCCCGTGCCAGGCCAGCGTGTGGTCGAAGCGGTCGGGCTGGCCCGGGATGGACACCCGGCGGACCCGCCCGGCCTCCACCAGGTTGTTCAGGTTGCGGTACACGGTGCCGAGGCTGAGGCCCGGGCACTCCTTGCGTGCGTTCTGGTAGATCTCCTCTGCGGTCGGGTGGTCCTGCAGGCTTTCCACCTGCTGCATGACGAGCTCCCTCTGTTTGGAGTAGCGCATGCCAGTCCTTCCTCCTTGTCCTTGTTATGCTTCCCCTTTGATGCGGTCCCAATAGGCCTTGGCGGCCTGCTCGGTGCGGTTGTCGCCGTAGGTGTAGTAGTGCGCGTCCTTGATGGCGTCGGGCAGGTACTGCTGGGCCACCCAGTGGTTTTTGTAGTCCTGGGCGTACTTGTAGTTCTGCCCTTTGACGGCCGCGTCGGCCCCGTCGTAGTGCTTGTTCTGCAGCTGGCGGGGCACCGGCCCGGTGCGGCCCGCGCGCACGTCCGCCAGCGCGGCGTCGATGGCGGCCTCCCCGCTGTTGGACTTGGGGCTGGTGGATACCAGGATCACCGCGTCGGCCAGGGGGATGCGCGCCTCGGGCAGGCCCAGCATGTTGGCCGCGTCCACCGCCGCCTTGACGATGGGGATGATCTGCGGGTACGCCAGGCCCACGTCCTCGCAGGCGCAGACCATCAGCCGCCGGCAGGCCGAGGGCAGGTCCCCCGCCTCCAGCAGGCGGGCCAGGTAGTGCAGCGCCGCGTCCGGGTCGGAGCCGCGCATCGACTTCTGGTAGGCCGAGACGATGTCGTAGTGCTCGTCGCCGTCCTTGTCGTAGCGCATGGCGGTGCGCTTCGTCACCTGGCGGATCATCTCGAGGGTGATACGCCTGCCCTCGGGCCCCGGCTCGGCGGCGGCCACCGCGAACTCCAGACTGCCCAGGGCCTTGCGCATGTCGCCGCCGGCGCTTTCGGCCAGGTACCGGGCCGCCTCCTCGCTGATGGAGACCGGCGCGCCCCCCTCGGCTGACAGCCGCGCCACCGCGCTGCGCACCCCCTGCTCGATGTCCCGGGGCGTCAGGCTTTTGAACTCAAAGACCGTGCAGCGGGACAAAAGCGCATTATAAATGTAAAAATAGGGGTTCTCGGTGGTGGAGGCGATCAGCGTGACGGTGCCCTCCTCGAGGCATTCCAGCAGGCTTTGCTGCTGCTTTTTGTTCAGGTACTGGATCTCGTCCAGGTACAGCAGGATGCCCCCCGCCCCGGCCAGGGTGCCGATGTCCTTGAACACCGCCTTGATGTCCCCCGTCCCGCAGGAGGTGCCGTTCAGCTTGTGCAGGGTCATGCCGCTGTTTTCGGCGATGATCCGCGCGACGGTCGTCTTGCCTGTGCCGGAGGGGCCGTAAAAGATCATGTTGGGGATATTGCCGCTTTCAATGGTGCGGCGGAACACCCGCCCCGGGGCCAGCAGATGCTGCTGGCCGCAGACCTCGGCCAGGGTCTTGGGCCGCAGGCGCTGGGCCAAAGGTTCCCGCATGGGGCATGCCTCCTTCCATCCAATACTGCGAATGATTCTGATTTGCCATTCTATTGGATATTATACAGCATTTTACGCAAAAGGACAAGGTTTACAAACGGGGTAAAACGTGGTATCATCACATGCAGGAAGCGTCAAGGAGGTCAACGCCATGCCCGGAAAGCAGATGCCGGCCGCAGAGCTAGCGGCCAAAAAAGAACTGGCCCTCGCCGTGATCGAGCGGCTGAAAGCGGAATACCCCGACGCCGCCTGCACCCTCGACTATGCGGACGCCTGGCAGCTGCTGGTCAGCGTGCGGCTGGCGGCCCAGTGCACCGACGCGCGGGTCAACGTGGTGGTGGAAGAGCTGTTCGCCAAATACCCGGGCGTGGCCGCCCTGGCCGCGGCGGAGCCCGAGGACATCGAGGCCATCGTCAAGCCCTGCGGGCTGGGCCGCTCGAAGGCGCGGGACATCTCGGCCTGCATGCGCATCCTGCGCGACAAGTACGCCTGCCAGGTGCCCACCACCTTTGAGGAGCTGCTGGCCCTGCCCGGCGTCGGCCGCAAGAGCGCCAACCTGATCATGGGGGACGTGTTCGGCAAGCCGGCCATCGTCACCGACACCCACTGCATCCGGCTTTGCAACCGCATCGGCCTGGTGGATAACGTCAAGGAGCCGCAGAAGGTGGAGATGCTGCTGTGGCAGATCATCCCGCCCGAAGAAGGCAGCGATCTGTGCCACCGCTTCGTACTGCACGGGCGCGCGGTCTGCGACGCCCGCAAGCCGGCCTGCGAAAAATGCTGCCTGGCCGGCGTCTGCCGCACCGCCCGCGCGGCGCAGGCGGCTTTCGATTGATCCTGTAGGAGGGAAAGTTTATGTTTTTTTCGATCGTCAACGTCATTTTCAGCCTCATCGTGGGCGCGCTGGCCGGCTATGTGGCCGGGCGCCTGATGGGGACCTACCCCGCCTCCACCCTGCACAACATCGTGCTGGGTATGCTGGGCGGCTTTGTGGGCAGCTTCCTGCTGGGGCTGATCGGCCTGCGGGCCACCGGCTTCGTGGGGGACTTCGTCGTCTC
>CALXGZ010000155.1 GCA_944387975.1 uncultured Faecalibacterium sp. | reverse complement strand
CGAAGTAGTGGTCGATGATGCCGCCGCACAGCGCGTCCGCCTTGTTGGAAAAGACCGCCGTCTGGATGCCCGCGGCCTTGAGGGCGGCCAGCAGCTGCGGGATGCCGGGATAGGGGGCGGTCTTGTCCTCCTTGTGGGCGTCGTAGCGGGCGGTGAACTGCGCCAGCGTCCCGGCCAGGCGCGCGGGGCTGCGGCATTCGGCGGGCGAAAAGCGCTCCACCAGCTTCGGGATGCCGTTGCCCACCATGTGCTTGTACTGCTCCACCGTGAAGGTGGGCCAGCCGTTTTGTTCGCAGACCCAGTTGCCGGCGCCGGCCAGGTCATCGATGGTGTTCAGCAAAGTGCCGTCCAGATCAAAGAGGATGGTGTGGATCATAGGCTTCGTTCCTTTCAAGAAAGGCCGCGCAGCGCAGCGCGTCCGCAAGCGGGATGCTGCGCACCGTCTCGCGCAGGCGGCCGGGATAGGCGAAGGTCAGGTTGGCGCGGCCGCGCAGCACCGCCCAGGGGCTTTGGCGGATGCGCAACGCCGTCGCGGGGGAAAAGACGCACACGCAGCGCAGGCTCATGCGGCGCTGCCGCAGGAAGGTCAGGCGGCCCTGCGCCGGCCATGCCCCCTCGCGGAACAGGCCCTCGGCCTCGAAGGCCAGCCACAGCGCGCAGGCGGCCGCCGGCAGGGCCAGCAGCGGCACGGCCGCCGGCAGCGCCCAGGAGGCCACCAGCAACAGCAGCACGAAAAAGGCCAGGCACCCGCCCCCCGGCGCCAGAAAGACCAGGCTGCGGCCCCGCAGCTGCCCAAGGCGCAGGCGGCCGCGCGGCGGCAGCACGAAGCCCGGCAGCAGGCGGCGCACCAGCGCCTCCTGCCCGGCGCGGTAGACGAAGAGGGGGTCGTCGGCGCTGTAGCTGCCGGCGGTCAGGTAGACGGGGTAACAGCGCAGCAGCCGCGCCGCCGGCGACAGCCGCACCTCGGCGCAGCTCAGGTGCGCCAGGCGGAAGCGCCGCTCCACCCGCAAAAACAGCCCGCCCCGGCTGGCCAGCACGCCGCCGCCCCGCCACACGGTGTAGCGCACCGTATGGCTGAAGCTGCGCAGCAGGCTGAGCCCGAACAGGAAGGTCCAGGCCGTCAGCGCCCAGGCCAGGCCGGCGGGCAGCCAGCGCGCGGCCCAGGCGGCCGCCTGGCCCAGCTGCTGCCAGGCCATCTGCTCGGCGGCGCTGTCGCCCTGGCGCATGGCCAGCCACACCAGCAGCATCGTAGACAGGCTGTTGGCCCCCAGCAGGACGAAGGCCAGCCGCTCGCCGCCGGCGGGGTGGTAGGTCTCTTCGGCGGGGGCGGGCATCAGGCAGTCGGCCAGGCGCGCGGCGTCCCGCCGCGTGAGGCACAGCGTCACCGCCTGCCGTTTGGGCAGCAAGGCCGGGTAAAGCGTCACCCGGCAGGCCCCCGCCAGGCGGTAGGCCACGGGCCGCTCGATCTGCACCGCGGCCAGCTGGCTGCCCTGGATCGTGCGCTCCCAGGAGAACAGCAGCGCCCAGCGCAGCCGCAGCACGCCCCCGGCGTCCAGTTCCCAGCTGGAGGCGTGCAGCATCACCCAGCTGACCGCCGCCAGCAGGCAGAACAGGGCCGCGTCCTGCGCAAGGGCGGTGGAAAGGGCCGCCCAGTCCCGCTCGAAGAGGACCTGTACCAAAGGCACCAGGTACAGCAGCAGCGTCCGCCGCATAAAGCGCAGGGCGAAAAAGGGGTGGTAGCGCCGCCGGCCGGTCACGGGGCGTCCTCCCCGGCAAGCAGGGCCGCCGAGATGGCGTCGGCCGCCGCAAGGGGGATGCCGGGCAGCATGGCCCACATCCCGGGGGTAAAAACGACCAGCACGCAGGCCCCCGCCAGCCGCAGCAGCGGCGTGCGGAAGATCAGCGCCGAGGTGATACTGTGCCGCGGGATGACCCGCTCCACCGGGAAGGCGACCCCAAGGTACAGCGTCAGCGTGCGGCTGCCCAGCGTAGCCACAAAGCTGCAGGCCCGCACCCACACCGCAAAGACCAGGGCGCACCACAGCGCGCAGAAGGCGCAGCCCAGCCCGAAGCCCTGCCAGAACACGAAGGGCGCGGCGGCGGCCCCGGGCAAGGCCGCCCACACGCACAGCACCGCCCGGCCCCGCGGGGTGGGCGTGGCCGCCGATGCGGCAAGGTCGAAGGGCTGTTCCATAGCGCGGGCCTCCTTTCACGATACGAAGGGGAAACTGCGTCACAATGTATACAAATAGTCTCTGCCAGAGGCGGGCAGCGCCGCCTCGCCCTTATTATAGCCCGATTGGCTGGGGGCGTCAATGCGGCGGCGGGGCGGCTTTATGATGAAAATTTTCCGCTTACCCGTGCGCGCGGCCTCATAATATGGTATACTGGGGGCATCAAACGATATTGCGCGCGGCGCAGGCCGGCGCGGGGAGGGAATCCATGCTGATCGAAATCATCAAGGCCCTGCTTATGGGCATCGTCGAGGGCGTCACCGAGTGGCTGCCCATCTCGTCCACCGGCCACATGATCCTGGTGGAGCAGCTGATCCAGTTCGACGCCAGCGACGCGTTCCTGTCGATGTTCCGGGTGGTGATCCAGCTGGGCGCGATCATGGCGGTGGTGGTGCTGTTCTGGGGCAAGCTGTGGCCCTTCGGGCTGCGGCACGGCCGCGTCGTCTCGAAGGCCCCGGTCTGGAGCCTGTGGTTCAAGGTAGTGGCCGCCACGCTGCCGGTGCTGCTGATCAGCCCGCTGGACGAGTGGATGGAGGCGAAGTTCTACAACCACATCACGGTGGCGGCCATGCTGATCCTGTACGGCATCCTGTTCATCGTGGTGGAGAACCGCGGCGCCGCCGCCCGCGTCACCCGCCTGGAGCAGATCGGCTACCGCGAGGCGCTGATCATCGGCCTGTGGCAGACTTTGGCCATCATCCCGGGCACCTCCCGCAGCGGCGCCACCATCGTGGGCGGCCTGCTGCTGGGCCTGTCGCGGGCGGCGGTGGCGGAGTTCACCTTCTACCTTGCCATCCCGGTCATGGCGGGCGCGTCGCTGCTGAAGGTGGTCAAGTTCGTGCTGGACGGCCAGGTGATGACCAGCACCGAGGTGGCCATCATGGTCACGGGCTGCGTGTCGGCCTTCGTGGTCAGCATGCTGGCCATCCGCTTTTTGATGTCCTACGTCAAAAACCACGACTTCAAATTCTTCGGCGTCTACCGCATCGCGCTGGGCCTGCTGGTGCTGGCGGTGGCGGCCGTCGCGGCCTTCGGCTGATCCCATAGCGGCCCATAAGAAAAGGGCCCCGGCACGCTTTTGCCGGGGCCCTTATATGATCCCTTCCCGCTTGGCAAGCTCTTCGATCGAGATGGTCTCGTGTTTGTCGGGGCTGGGGTCGTTCAGGTAGCGTTCCACCAGACGTTCACAGTAGAGGTCGTCCTCCAGCTCGTCGTCGAACAGC
>CALXGZ010000154.1 GCA_944387975.1 uncultured Faecalibacterium sp. | reverse complement strand
CCTGCTGGCCTGCGGCGGCTACCCCGGCAACCCCTACATGATGGAGCAGCTGGATCCCCTGGGCACCAGCGTCACCACCGCCTGCTCCTACTCTCCCGCCGACAAGGTCTACGGCATCCGTGCCGCTGTCTGGGCCGGCGCCAACCTGGACAAGGAAGCAGCCCCCATGCTGTTCGACCGCGGCATCATTGCCCCGGGCCAGGATGCAGGCTATGTGGAAAGCGCCAGCGCCTTCGGCGGCAAGGCTTTCCCCGGCACCATCAAGCAGTACAACCCCGGCACCCAGCCCTTCCTGAAGGTCAACCGCCACGGCCAGCGGTTCGCCAACGAGAGCTGCCCCTACAACGACATCGTCTACGCTGCTGCCCATCAGCCGGGCCGCGTCTACGCCCAGATCCACGATGACAACTGGTACGAGGACGTGCAGCGTTTCCACACCATCGGCTGCTCGGCCCAGACCCGCAACGGCGGCCCCGACTACGTGCTGCCCAAGATGGAGGAGGCCGAGGCCGCGGGCTGCTTCTTCCGCGCCGACACCATCGAGGAGCTGGCCGATAAGCTGGGCTTCACCGGCGAGGACAAGGACAACTTCCTGGCCACCGTCGAGCGCTACAACGAGCTGTACGACGCGCAGGAGGATACCGACTTCGGCAAGCCGGCCTACCGCCTGAGCGCCATCCGCAAGGCCCCCTTCTACGGCTGCTGGCTGGGCGCTTCGCTGCTGACCACCGAGCAGGGCATCGCCATCAACGAGAAGGGCCAGGCCCTGGACACCAACAACGAGCCCATGCCCGGCCTGTATGTCACCGGCGATATGTCGGGCAGCTTCTTCGCCAACAACTACCCCTGCCTGATGGCGGGCGTGGCGATGGGCCGCACCATCACCTTTGCCATGAAGGCCGTCAAGCAGATGGCCGGCCTCGAGTAAGCCTTTGCCCCCAATTATCCCTAAACAAAAAGGGCCGTGGAGTTTGCCGCTCCACGGCTCTTTTTTGTCTGTCTACCTTATTATAATAGGGGCCGCGTCATACGCGGATCTGGCCGTCGCCGCGGATGATGTATTTGTAGCTGCACAGCTCGGCCAGGCCCATGGGCCCGCGGGCGTGCAGCTTCTGGGTCGAGATGCCCATTTCGCATCCAAGGCCGAACTCGCCCCCGTCGGTGAAGCGGGTGGAGCAGTTGACATACACCGCCGCGCTGTCCACCGCCGCGGTGAACAGGTCGATGTTCTCCTGCGTCCGGCTGAGGATGGCGTCGCTGTGGCCGGTGGAGTGGGCCGCGATGTGGGCGATGGCGTCCACGGCGCTGTCCACGACGCCCACCGCCAGGATGTAATCGAGGAACTCGGTGTCAAAGTCCTGCGGGCCGGCGGGCGTGCCGGGGATGAGGGCGGCGGCGCGCCCGTCCAGCCGCAGCTCCACCGGGCGCAGGCCGCGGGCCGCGCGCTCCGGGCCGAGGCGCTGGGCCAGCCTGGGCAGGAAGGCCGCCGCGATGTCCTTGTGGACGAGGCAGACCTCCTCGGCGTTGCAGACGCTGGGGCGGCTGGCCTTGGCGTTCTCGATGATATCCAGGGCCTTGTCCTGGTCGGCAGTGTCGTCCACGTAGACGTGGCAGATGCCGGTGCCGGTCTGGATGCAGGGCACCTTGGCGTTTTCCACGCAGGCGCGGATCAGCCCCGCGCCGCCCCGGGGGATCAGCAGGTCGACATAGCCCACGGCCTCCATCAGCGCGTAGGAGGACGCGCGCGTGGTGTCCTCGATCAGGTTGACGGCGGCTGCGGGCAGGCCGGCCGCCTCGACCCCCTGGCGCAGGGCGTCGACGATGGCCTTGCTGCTCTGCCAGGCCTCCTTGCCGCAGCGCAGCACGCAGGCGCTGCCGCTCTTGAGGGCCAGGGCCGCCGCGTCGCTGGTGACGTTGGGGCGGCTCTCGTAGATGATGGCGATGACGCCCATCGGCACGGCCGTCTTTTCGATGATGAGGCCGTTGGGCCGCTCGATGCGGCGCAGCACCGCGCCCACCGGGTCGGGCAGGGCGGCAACCTCGCGTATGCCCTGGGCCATGCCGTCCAGGCGCTGGGCGTTCAGGGCCAGGCGGTCCAGCATCACCTCCGGGATGTGGCCCCGGGCGGCGTCCAGGTCGGCGGCGTTGGCGGCCAGGATCGCCGCGCGGTTGGCAGGCGCTTCCAGCGCTTCGGCCATGCCCAGCAGGGCGCGGTCGCGCTGCGCGGTGGGGGCGATGCTCAGGGCGCGTTTCGCGCCGCGGGCGGCGGTCAGGATCTCCTGTGTGGTCATGGGGCGGCCTCCTTTCAGTGGGGCCGGGGCCGCGCCGCAAAGCGGGTGCCCGCGGCTTCGCCCCCGGCGATCTTATACAGCAGTTCAGGGTGCGCGCCGTTGGCGATGACCATGTCGACGCCGTCGGCGGTGACCATCTGGGCGGCCCGCAGCTTGGTGGCCATGCCGCCGGTGCCCAGGGCCGAGCCCGCGCCGTCCGACATCTGGAGGATGTCGGGGGTGACCTCCTGCACCAGGGGGATCAGCTTGGCGTCGGGGTGGGTGCGGGGGTTGGCGGTGTACAGCCCGTCGATATCGCTGAGCAGCACCAGCAGGTCCGCCCGCGCGCAGCAGGCCACGATGGCGGCCAGGGTGTCGTTGTCGCCGATGGAGGCGATCTCCATCGTGGAGACGCTGTCGTTCTCGTTGATGATGGGCAGCGCCCCCAGCTCCAGCAGGCGGTAGAGGGTGTTCTCAAAATTCTGGCGGCGCTCGGTGTGCTCGACATCCACGCCGGTGAGCAGGATCTGTGCCACCGTGTGGTTGTAGTCGGCAAAGAGGCGGTCGTAGGTATACATCAGCTCGCACTGGCCCACCGCCGCGCAGGCCTGCTTGCCTGCCATGTCGGCGGGGCGGGCGGGCAGCGACAGCTTGCCCACCCCCATCCCGATGGCGCCCGACGAGACGAGGATCACCTCGTGGCCGGCGTTTTTCAAATCGCTGAGCACCTTGACCAGCTCTTCGGCGCGGCGGATGTTCAGCCGGCCGGTGGGGTAGGTGAGGGTCGAGGTGCCGACTTTGACGACGATGCGCATATTACCCCTCCCGCAGCTTGCAGGTCTTTTCGTAGGCGGCGATGACGGCGTCGGTCACCGCCCCGCGGAAGCCCCGCTCCTCCAGCACGCGCACGCCCTGGATGGTGGTGCCGCCGGGGCTGCACACGGCGTCCTTGAGCTGGCCGGGGTGCTTGCCGGTGTCCAGCAGCATCTTGGCGGCGCCCAGCACCATCTGGGCGGCGTACTCCTGGGCCTTGGCGCGGGGCAGGCCGCAGGCCACGCCGCCGTCGGCCAGCGCCTCGATGAACTGGTAGGCCCAGGCCGGCCCGCAGCCCGACACGCAGCTGGCCGCGTCGATCAGGCTCTCGGGGATGGGGTCCACCCGGCCGGCCCCCCGCAGGATGCGGCAGCACGCCGCAAGGTCGGCCTCCTCGACGCCCGCGGCGCAGTAGGGGATCATCCCCTCGCCGGTGGAGGAGGGGATGTTGGGGTTGATCCGCACGACGGGGTAGTCCCCGCCGGCCATCTGCCGGATCTGCGCCATGCTCAGCCCCGCCGCCATGGTGCAGAGGATGAAGCGGCCCGCCCGCGCCGCCAACACGGGGCGCAGCGGCGCCAGCATCTCGGCCATCATCTGGGGCTTGACGGCCAGGAAGATCAGGTCGGCGGCGGCGGCCTCCTCGTTGGAGCCGACGCGGCAGCCCAGCTCGGCGGCCAGGGCCTCGGCCTTGGCGCGGGTGCGGTTGGCCAGCAGGACGTCGCCCGGCGCCGCCACGCGGCAGACCGCGCGGGCCATCGCCCCGCCCATATTGCCGCAGCCGATGAAACTGATGGTATGGATTTCCATGTACAGATACCTCCCTTGTTT
>CALXGZ010000153.1 GCA_944387975.1 uncultured Faecalibacterium sp. | reverse complement strand
ATGCTGACCAGCTCCTGGGGGCTGGCCACCACGATGATGCCGTCCACCGGCAGGCTCTGGAAGACGGTCAGGGGCACGTCGCCGGTGCCCGGGGGCATATCCACAAAGAGGAAGTCGACGTCCTTCCACACCACGTCGGTCCAGAACTGCTTGACCGCGCCGGCGATGACCGGCCCGCGCCAGACGACGGGGTCCTCTTCATTTTCCACCAGCAGGTTGATGCTCATCACGTCGATGCCCATGCGGCTCTGGATGGGCCAGCAGCCCTGCTCGTCGGCCATGGCGCGGCCGTGGATGCCGAACAGCTTGGGGATGGACGGGCCGGTGATGTCGGCGTCGAGGATGCCGCAGTGGTAGCCGCGGCGGCGCATGGCGCAGGCCAGCAGGGCGCTGGTCATGCTTTTGCCGACGCCGCCCTTGCCGGACACCACGCCGATCACCTTTTTGATGCTGCTGTGGGGGTTGGGTGCTTCATGCTGCGGGCCCTGCCGGCTGGGGCAGTCCAGCCCGCAGCTGGAGCAATCATGGGTGCATTCTTCGCTCATTCTTCTCTTTCCCGCGCCCAAAGGGGGCGCTGCCTCCTGTTACGTGAAATTTCCCGCACGGATACCCCCGCGCGGTTTGCCCTCTTATCATACCACAAATGGGCGCGGGATACAAGGCGGCCGGGTGCGCTGCCCCCTTTCCGGCGGCGATGACGGCGGCGATGACAGCAGCAGCGCGAGCAGCGACCCGGTCGAGGACGTCAAAGAGGACGTTGTGATCAGTGAAGACGGCACGCACTACACCGTCTACACCACCGCCGGTTTTACGCAGTGGGCCGAGGCGGTGGCAACCAATCCCAGCATCGACTGCACCCTGGAGGGCGATATCACGCTTACAGGTACACCATGGACCTCCATCGGCGGTACTTACACAGGTACCTTTGACGGCCAGGGCCACAGCATCAGCGGGCTGAACGGCGGCTGTGGGCTGTTCGCTTATATCGGCGAGACAGGCGCCGTCAAAAATGTAAAGCTTGTAAGCGTAAGCTTTACCACTGACGATGAAGCAGGGTGGAGCGGCGGCGTCGCGGGAACAAACTCTGCGAGCATTACAGACTGCTATTGGCGCAAAGGCCCTGAACAAGCTGTTGGCGATGACGGTGATCCTACCACAGCTACCGAACTGACAACTGACAACCTGAACGACGCCATTATCGCGATGAACAAAACCCTGGGCGAGAATTTCGGCTACCACTACGTAGCAGAAGGCGACGACCCTGTTTTGCAGCCCATGACCGCCGCCAACCTGCTGGCGCAGTACTTTGGGCTGACGCTGCCCCTGTAAAAACCATACCCCAACCACAAAGCCCCGCGGCCTCCGGTTTCCCGGTTCGCCGCGGGGCTTTTGATGCGTTATCGTTTCTTTAGGGGGTTAGAAGGGCAGCCAGCCGAAGAGCCAATCCCACAGATTGAACCCGCCGGAGGAGACGCTGCCGTCCGCGCTGTCCATCAGGGACGTGCCGGTGTAGTAGGTGGAGAGGATCTGCCGGTAGGTATAGCCGCGCTCCTGCGCGAAGCCGACCGCGCCGCACTGGCTCATGCCGACGCCGTGGCCGTAGCCGTAGTAGGCCATCGCGGGCGTGCCGTTTGCATCGGCGGTAAAGTCGAAGCAATAGCGCGAGCTGACGAACTGGTTCAGATAGCGGTAGCTGCGGCCGTTCACCACCAGGGTGTTGTACTGGACAAAGCCGCCCAGGCTTTTGTGGCTGGTGTCGGCGCTGACGTAGGGCTCGTCGGGGTGGCGGCTGTCGTTGTATTCCAGCATGCGGTAGTCCTTGCCCACCACGCGGCGCAGGATGTTGTGGTACTGCTCCTCATAGGGGCTTTCGACGCTTTGCAGGTAGGGCACGTCGGTGCCCCAGGCGTCCAGCGCCGCGCAGGTGCCGTATACGCCGGTCTGCGTGTTGTAGCCCGCGCTGCACGAGAACACCGCGTCGCACACCGAATAGCCGCTGCCCGTGTCGTACACCAGCAGCAGGTCGGCCACCTCTTCAATGGCCTTTTCCATCTGCTTGCGCGTGGCGGACGGGATCTGGTTCACCGGCGTATAGGTCAGCGCGTTGGCCGAAGAGCCGTACTGGTTCTGGTATTCCAGATACGAGTGGATGGCGATGGCCTGCGCCTTCCACGCCTCGGCGGCGGCGCGGTCCGATATTTCGGCAAAGTTGCCGATGGACCCCAGCTCCGTGTAGGTGATGCCCACCAGGCAATCCACCAGGTCCAGCCGCATGTTCCGCCTCAGGCCCTGGCCCTTGACGTTCAGGTAGCTGACGGTTATCTTGTCCTTGCTGCCGCCCAGGCCCAGCAGGTCCAGCAGCCACTGGATGCAGTTCTCCTGCTCAAGCTCCCGGGCGACGGGCACCTGCGCGGTGTCGGCCCCGCCGATGGTGTCGGCCGCCAGCGCCTGCGGGGCCGCGGCCAGGGCCAGCGTGCCGGCCAGCGCCAGCGCCGCCAGCCGTTGTGCGATGCGTGTTTTGATCTTCAAACCTGTTCACCCTCCTGTAAAGCGTTTATTTGGGTAAAGTGTACCATAACTTACCTGGTGAAACAAGCCCGTATTTTAATCCACCTGGCCGAGGGGGCGCTGCGGGTAGATGGAGTGCCCGCCGTTGCACACGTAGGCCAGCGCGCACACCAGGCACAGCCCGCCGAAGTATTCGCCGCCGAACAGCTCCAGTCCCACCAAAATGGGCGAGACCAGCGTGTTGGTGCCCGCGGCGAACACGGCCGCGTAGCCCAGCGCCGCCGCCAGCGGCACAGGCAGGCCCAGCGGCGCGGCCAGCACGGCCCCCAGGCACGCCCCTATGGTGAACAGCGGCGCGACCTCGCCGCCCTGAAAGCCCGCCGCCAGGCACACCGCCGTCAGGCACAGCTTGGCCAGCCAGTCCCAGGCGTACAGGCTGCCGCCGGCCAGCGCCGCGGCCGACAGGCCCTCGCTCAGGCCGTTGTAGCGGCTGCCGGTCGCCAGGCCGAACAGCGCCACCAGCGCCCCCACCAGCACGATGCGCTGGTAAGCGTTCGGCATCCAGCGGCCGAAGCGGTCCTTCAGCCCGTGCAGCAGCCCGACGAACAGCCGCCCGGCCAGCCCGCAGGCCGCGCCCAGCAGCGTCAGGGCGATCAGCCCCTCCACCGTGAAGGCGGGGGCCGCCGCGCCCAAAACCGCCGTCGCCGGGCTCACCCCCAGCGCCCCGCTGACCCCCGAGGCCGTCAGGGCCGCCGCCAGCGCCGGCAGCAGCGCATCGTATTGCGCCACGCCGCAGTGGAACAGCTCCAGCGCGAAGAAGGCCGCCGCCAGCGGCGTGCGGAACAGCCCCGCAAAGCCCGCCGCCACGCCGGCTGTCAGCAGGCGGCGCTTGTCCGCCGGCGTGCGCAGCGCGGGCGTCAGGCAGCTGGCCCCGGCCGCCGCGATCTGCACCGCCACGCCCTCGCGCCCGACGCTGGCCCCCAGCAAATGCCCCAGCCAGGTGGCCCCCACGGCCAGCGGTATCAGCCGCGCGGGCACGTCCGGCCGCCGGCCTGCCGCCGTGTCGAACACCAGGGCCATGCCCCGCCCGCACTCGCCGCCCCAGCGCGCGTACACCGCGCAGATCAGCGCGCCGCCCGCCGGCAGCAGCAACAGCAGCAGGGGCCAGCGCTCCCGCAAAGTGGTAACGGCCAGCACCCCGTGCCCGAACACCGCCGTCAGCACGCCGCTCGCCACGCCGACCGCCGCTGCCAGCGCCAGCAACGTCAGCACCCGCCGCGCCGCGGCCAGCTTTTGTGCCAGTTGATCTTTCATCTTTCCCACAGTCCTTTCCGTTTTGTTTACAAGCAGAGTCTACCACAATCCCCCGCGCCGGGCAAGCCTGGCGGAAAACTTTGCCGCAACAAAAAAGACCGCCAGTTTTCACTGACGGTCTTTTGGTCCGAGTGGCGAGAATCGAACTCACGGCCTCTTGAACCCCATTCAAGCGCGCTACCAAAACTGCGCTACACCCGGATAACGCTGCTTGCCTTGCGGCTCGCAGCTTCATTATTATAGCGGAACGGGCCGCGTTTGTCAAGGGCTTTTTCGCGCTTTTATTGGGCGCGCAGCCGGACGACGCCGTCCGCCCGCTCCACCGCGAAGGATACGTTCTCCCCGTAGGTCAGCTTGCCGGGGGTGCTGCCGGCCGCGCCGGCCAGGACGATGTCGTAGCCCAGCGCCGCGGGGTCGCCGCAGACGGCGGCGGTCACCGCGCCCTCATCCAGGAAGACCAGGTTCAGCATCCCCTCGCTGGTCGATTCCTTGATGTTATAGCTCGTGACGCCGATCACTTCCTGTATTTCCTCCACCGTGGTGTACGGCGGGAAGGAGTAGACCTCGTCCCAGCTGAAGGGCGCCGCCTGCTCCAGGGTGATATACTCGTCGGTCAGGCCGGTCAGGGCGTTTTTCAGCTGCCGGTTATGCCACAGCACCACCGGGCTGCCGATGAAGGACCACAGCAGCGCGATCACGGCCAGCACGGCGGCGGCAGCAATGTAAAACCTCTGTTTTCTCGGGTTCATTTCGCGTATCCTTTCTCTCAAAAATCCTCGGGCTCGTCCGGTTCGGCGTCCAGGTCGAAGGGCACGCCCGGCTTTGCCGGCAGGCTGCGGTTCTGGCGCGAGGTGGCAAAGCCCACCACCGCCACCGACTCCGCCCCGGCCGCGCGCAGCGCCCGGGCGCAGGCCGCCACCGTCGCCCCGGTGGTGATGACGTCGTCCAGCAGCAGCACCCGGCTGCCGGCCGCGTAGCGCCCCTCGGCCCGGAACAGCCCCGCGGCGTTGAGCAGGCGCTCCTCCCGGGACAGGCGGGCCTGGGCCGTCCCCTGCCGGGTGCGCAGCAGGGCGCGCTCCTCCATGGGGATGCCCAGGGCGCGGGCCAGCGGCAGGCCCATCAGGGCCGGCACGTTGTAGCTGCGCCCCCGCCCCGACGAGGGCACCGGCACCAACAGGTCGCAGTCCACCGGCGGTACGGCGAAGGGCACGGGCACCTCCACGCCGGCCCGCACCGGCACCTGCGCCCCAAACAGCTGCCGCGCCAGCAGGCAGCCCAACTGCACGGCGGCCCAGGGCTGCTCCTGGTATTTGGCGCGCAGCAGAGCGTCGCGGATGCCGCCGTCATACCAGAAGGGCGCGGCCGCCCATGCCACAAGGCCGCCGCCCAGGGCGGGCGGCGGCGCGTGGGGGCCGTCGCTTTGCCAGCGGGCCCGTATCTTCAATTCAAGGGCACAGTCGGGGCAGTCCGGCACGCTGCCCAGCACCCGGCCGCACAGCGCGCAGCGCCGGGGCAAAAGCAGCTGGCAGGCCTGCCGGAATAACACCGCGCCGGGCGTATAGCGCCCCAGACCCGCCCACATGCTCAGTTCTTGCGCAGGGCGGTCAGCACGCGCACCTGGTGGCCCGCCGTGCAGGAGTCCACCCACCCCACCAGGAAGTAGTCCTCGGCGTTGATGGTGGGCAGCAGCGTGGGATAATACACGCCCATGTGCCACAGGTACACCTGCATGTCGTCGGCCGTCTCGTAGCGGCCGCCGCCGGCGGTGTTCACCGAGGCGGGGCCCAGGCTCTCGATCAGGATGGGCTGCAGCTGCACCATGCCGCGCACCGCGCCGGTCACCTCGTGGCGCACGCCGATGCCGCCCGCCAGCACGGGGTACAGCACGTTGGTGCTGTCGGTGGTGGCCGAGGTGCCGTTCATGTAGGTGTAGCTGGCGCCGCCGGCGATGGTGCTGAGGATGTTGCTGACCAGGCCGCTGGTGTTATTGGCGATCAGCCCCAGGGCGATGCTGGTCCAGCGGCCGGTGCTGCCGGTCAGCTCGCCCCAGATATCGCTCAGCAGCGAGCCGGTCAGCAGGCCCGAGGCCATCTGCATCAGCACGTCGCTGGGCTGCAGCTCCGTCAGGTCGTCCAGGGTGGAGCTGTTGTTGTTCGTGTTCCAGGACATCAGGCAGCCGTAGGTCCACACGTCGCCGGTGACGTCGTCCAGCACCAGGCGGTCGATCTCGCCGCGCTCGTTCAGGGCGTAGTAGCGCACGTCCGCGTTCGAGAGCGTCACGCCGTCCAGGCGGTCCAGGCGGACCGTCTCGGCGCTGCCGTCGGGCAGGGTGTCCAAGATCTCGACGTCGTCGGCCAGCTTGTACTCGCCCAGGGTGCGGTTCGCGGCGCTGAACAGGCCGCTGACCGACTTCTGGCTGATGGACTTCAATTTCTCCCCTTCGGGCGTGGTGGTGATGGACACCAGCCAGCCGGTGGGGACGTTCAGGTTCTTGTCCACGCGGACGCTGCGCACGGTGCCGTCGGTGCACAGCACCCGCACCGTCTGCATGACGTCCGCGCCGTTATCCGTGGTCAGCGAGCGGCTGGAGGCCTGCACTACGCCATAGTAGCTTAGGTCCACCTCCTCGCCGGTGAGGATGCCCACGGCGATATCTTCCATGCCCAGCAGCAGGGTGACCACCTGGCCCACGCCGCCGCCCGACAGCGACGAGATGCGGTAGGCCACGTCGGTGCTGCCGATCTGATAGGTCACGCCGGCCACCGTCACGCTGGTGGGGGCCGCCGCGTTGGGCGAGACCGAGGTGATGCGGCCCGAGGCCTTCGTGGTGTAGATCCACATGGCGTTCAGGCTCTCGCTGTAGTAGTAGACGTCGTTGACGTTCAGCGCGGGCGAGTCGGTCACCTCGTCGTTGCGGTAGACGGTGGCCGGGCTAATGGGCGGCGTCTCGTTCTCGCCGGCGATGAAGGGGCCCTTCAGGCTGCTGGCCAGGATGGTGGAGGTGTCCACCTGCCCGTCCGACACCGACAGGCCGATGGTGTTGCCGTAGACCGAGCCGCCCTTGGTGGTGGCGGTCAGGGTGTTGTACAGCAGCACCGCGCAGTCGCTGCGGGTCATGGCCTGGCCCTGGCTGCGGGCAAGGCCCGCGCGCAGGCCCAGCTCGGTGGCTTTATTCAGCTGCGCGGCCGGGAAGGCGCCGGTCAGGTCCGTGGGGGTGAAGCCCAGCAGCCGCAGCGCCGAGGCGCAGGCCGCCTCGAGGCTGACCGTATCGTTCGGGCGGAAGGTGCCGTCGGTGTAGCCGGTCAGCCAGCTCTGCTGCACGGCGATGCGGATATAGGGGGCGTAGGCGGTCTCGCTGTTCACGTCGGTGAACAGGCTGCCCACCAGGATCTGCTCGTTGACCGTCTCGCGGTAAGAGGAGACCATCGTCAGCATCCGGGCGAACTCGCCGCGGGTGACCGGGGCGTTCAGCGCCTCGGCGGACTGGGCCGTCGCGGCGTCCAGCACGCCCATCGTGCGCGCGGTCTGGATGGCGGTATTCGCGTTGATGGCCGACGCCGGCAGCGCCAGCACGGGGATCAGGATGCAGACCGCCAGCAGGAGGGACAAAAATCGTTTTTTCATGTTCGCTTCTCCTCAATGTAGTTCGGGGCGGGGGTCATTCGTAGCGCAGCGCCTCGATGGGGTTGAGACGGGCGGCCCGCCGGGCCGGCAGGTAACCGAAGACCACGCCGATGCCCACCGAGATGCCGAAGGAGACCAGCACCGCGCTGGTGCCCGGGGAGATGGCCACCGCCTCGCCCGGCATGATGATGGGCACCATCGCCGTGGCCGCCGCCGACAGCGCGTAGCCCAGCAAAATGCCCAGCACGCCGCCCAGCGCCGAGGTGGTGCCCGCCTCGACGACGAACTGGAAGAGGATGGTCCTCTCCCGCGCGCCCATCGCCTTGCGGATGCCGATCTCGCGCGTGCGCTCGCTGACCGACACCAGCATGATGTTCATGATGCCGATGCCGCCCACCAGCAGCGAGATGCCCGCGATCAGCGTCAGGACCATGACCACCATGCTGATGGTCTGGTTCATCTGCTCCAGCAGCTCGCTCATGCTGTACACATAATACGTATCTTCGTCCTGATAAATTGCGAAGAGGGCCTCCTCGATGGTGGCCTTGG
>CALXGZ010000152.1 GCA_944387975.1 uncultured Faecalibacterium sp. | reverse complement strand
AGCAGAACGGCCTGTTCTTCATGAAGGCGGGCTTCATCATCTGCATCATCGGCGCGCTGGACGCGCTGGGGGCGCTGGACGGTCTGCTGTACGTATTGCTGTACGTGTTCGGGCTGGCCTTCGCCTTTTACCCGCTGAGCCGCTGGTGCAAGGAGCACGAGGGCCACGCCTGGCCCTGGCGGCACGTCGACAGCGAGAAAAAGCGCATCCGCAAGCTGCGCAAGGAGCTGGAAGACCAGCAGGCCGACGCGCCCGCCGGAGAAGATACGGACGAATAAACCAAAAGCCCGCTGCGGGGAAGGCAGCGGGCTTTTTGCGTGTCATCGTACTTCCAGCTTGTCCTGCATGCGGTACTGCAAGGCCTCCAGCAGGGCCTCTTCGCCGATGAGCTCGGCGCCGGCCAGGTCGGCGATGGTGCGGGCCACGCGCAGCAGGCGGTCGTGGCTGCGGGCCGACAGGCCCAGACGGTCGTAGGCGGCCCGCAGCACCTGCTGGGCCCCGGGGGTCAGGCGGCACAGCTGGCGCACCTGGCCCGCCGTCAGCTGGGCGTTGCAGTGGACGTCCCGGCAGCCGTGGGCGGCGAAGCGCCGGGTCTGGACGGCGCGGGCGGCCAATACCTGCCCGCGCAGCTGGGCGCTGGTCTCGCCCTGGCCCGTGCCGTGCAGCTCGTTGAAGGAGATGGGGTCCATCTCGACGCACAGGTCGATGCGGTCCAGCAGCGGGCCCGAGATGCGGCTGCGGTACTGCCGCACCGCGTTGGGGCTGCAGGTGCAGGGCCGGGTGGGGTGGCCGTAGTAGCCGCACTTGCAGGGGTTCATGGCGGCCACCAGCTGGAAGCGGCTGGGGTAGGTCGCGCTGCCGGCGGCCCGGCTGATGGTGATCTGGCCGTCTTCCATGGGCTGGCGCAGCACCTCGAGGCTCTCGCGGGGGAACTCGGGCAGCTCGTCCAAAAAGAGCACGCCGGCGTTGGCCAGGCTGCACTCGCCGGGGCGGAAGAAGCTGCCCCCGCCCGCCAGCGCCGCCGGGCTGGCCGAATGGTGCGGGCTGCGGAAGGGCCGCGCGGCGATCAGCCCGCCGTCCCGGGGCAGCAGCCCCGCGATGGAATAGATCTTCGAGGTCTCGATGGATTCTTCCCGCGTCATGGGCGGCAGGATGCCGGGCAGGCGCTTGGCCAACATCGATTTGCCGGTGCCGGGCGCGCCGATCAGCAGCACGTTGTGCCCGCCGGCGGCGGCCACCACCATGGCCCGGCGGGCCACCGCCTGGCCCAGCACGTCGTCAAAGTCGGGGTAGGCGGCCCAGCCGCCGTCCGGGTCGAAGGGGCGGGCCCGGGCCGGCTGCAGCGGGGCGCGCCCGGCCAGGGCGTCCGCCACCTCGGTGACGCGGCGGGCCGGGTAGACCTGCATCCCGCTGCCGCTGCAGGCCTCGGCAGCCTCGGCGGCGTTGGCGGCCGGCAGATAGAGCGCGCGCACCCCCTTTTCGGCGGCGGCCAGAGCCATAGGCAGCACGCCGGCCACGGGCCGCAGGCTGCCGTCCAGGGCGACCTCGCCCAAAAAGGCGTTGTCCTTCGGCGGCTGCGCCAGCTGGCCGCCGGCCGCCAGGACGGCCAGCAGTAGCGGCAGGTCGTAGACGGGGCCGGTCTTGCGCACGTCGGCGGGGGCCAGGTTGACCGTCACGCGGCCGCTGGGCCAGCGGTAGCGCAGGTTGCGGGCGGCCGCCCGGATGCGGTCGGCGCTCTCCCGCACGGCCGAGTCGGGCAGGCCGACGATGGTGAAGGAATCCATCCCGCCGGAGACGTCGGCCTCCACCGCCACCTCAAAGCCCTGCAGGCCGCTGAGGCCGAAACTATTCAGTACTGCGTACATGGGCGCTCCTTTCCGCAGGTGGGTCCGCCTGCTTCGATTTATCCAGCGCGTCGAACTGCCGCAGGATCTGCGGGTCCTTCAGCTTGATCACCTTGCCGGCCAGATAATGCAGCGAGCTGCCCTCCGGTATCTCCAGAAAGCTGACGCGCACCGCGCACAGCGCCTGCGTTTTGGCGCCGGCGCGCTCGTTGGCCTTGCGGTTGCCGTACTTGATATCCCCCAGCACCGGCCGCCCGAGGTAGGCCAGGTGGGCGCGGATCTGGTGCGTGCGCCCGGTGACCAGGCCGATCCTGCACAGGGCGTAGGGCCCGGCGGTGCGCAGCACGTCCACGTCGGTGACGATCTGCTTGCGGCGGCCGGCCTGGTCGGGGTGGGCGTGGATGCTGACCTTGTTGTTCTTTTCGTCGTGCTCCCACCAGGCGGTGAAGCGTCCCCGCGGCGGGATGCCCACCGTGATGGTGTAGTACTCCTTTTTCAGCCGGTCGGTGCGGATGATCTCGTTCATGTCCCGCAGGGCGGCGTAATTTTTGGCCGCGATGACCAGGCCCTCGGTCCCGCGGTCCAGCCGGTTGCACAGGGCGGGGGCAAAGCGGTTCTCGCCGCCGGGGGCGTACTCGCCCTTTTCGGTCAGGTAGGCGGTGAAGGCGTCCACCAGGTTGGCGTCGCCGGTGCGGTCGCTGTGGCACAGCAGGTGCGCGGGCTTGTACAGGACGGCGATGTTCGCATCCTCGTAGACCACCTGCACCCTGGGCTGTTTAGGGCGGGCGGGGGGCTTCGGCCGGGCCGGGGCGGCCTCGGGCGGGAAGAACTCGTCGTTGATGTACAGCTCGATCACGTCCCCGGCGGCCAGCCGGGCGTCGGGGGCGGCTTTTTTGCCGTTGACCTTGACGCGCTTGTTGCGGAAGCTCTTGTACAAAAGGCTGGTGGGCAGGCCGCTGGTCACGCTTTGCACAAAGCGCGACAGGCGCACGCCCTCGTCGTTGGCGGTTGCGGTAAATCGTTTCATGCTCGTATCCTCACTTTACGACCATGATAAACGATTTTGGGGCGCAAGTCAATCGCGCCGCCCCCCTTCGCGGAAGAAATTTGCCCGAAAGGCTTGTCTTTTCCCAAAAAGGCAAGTATGCTTAAAGGGATAAACGCGAAGGGAGGGCGCAGGCCATGGCCGAGAAAAAACAGATCCACGCGGGGCACCGCCAGCGCATGCACGAGCGGGTGCAGAAATACGGCCTGGAGAGCCTGGCCGAGCACGAGGCGCTGGAGTATCTGCTCTACTTCACCAACGCGCGCAGGGACACCAACGCCATGGCCCACGCCTTGCTGGAGCGCTTCGGCGATTTTGCCGGCGTGCTGGAGGCCGACGAGGAGGAGCTGTGCCTGGTGGAGGGCGTGGGCCCGGCCTCGGCGCGGCTGCTGCACCTGCTGCCGCAGGTCAACGCCTATTACCACAACAGCCTGCTCAAGGGCCGCCGCCGGCTGCGGACGACCGAGGAGATCGGCGCGTATATGCTGGCGCGCTTCCGGGGCGCCGTGCGGGAGCGGGTGCTGCTGCTCTGCCTGGACTCCAGCCGGCGCATCATGAGCAGCGCCTGGCTGAACAGCGGCGGCGCCGACTCGGTCCAGCTGCCTATACGGGAGGCCATCGGCCAGGCGGTGCGGGTCAAGGCCTTTTGGGCGGTGCTGTGCCACAACCACCCCAACGGCAACGTGCTGCCCTCGCGGGAGGACATGATGGCCACCGCCGAGCTGGCCCGCGGGCTGTACGTGGTGGGCGTCGAGCTGCTGGACCATATCATCGTCACCGAGGGCGAGTATCTGTCCATGCGCCAGCGCAACGAGCTGCCGCAGGCCGGCGGTACGCAGGTGCATTTCCTCACGATGTGCGAAGAGGAGGGCTATACAAAAGAATAATACTGTGGTATAATCAAGGGCAAGAGTACAACCATTGATTGTGAAACGCGGCGCAAAAAGGGGGAGTTCAATGCAGACCGAAGAAAAGTGCTTCCATTTACAGTCGCCCTACCAGCCCACCGGCGACCAGCCCGAGGCCATCGCCAAGCTGGTGGAGGGGGTGCGGCGGGGGGACAGGTGCCAGACCCTGCTGGGCGTGACCGGCAGCGGCAAGACCTTTACCATGGCCAACGTCATCGCCCAGTGCAACCGGCCCACCCTGGTGCTGGCCCACAACAAGACCCTGGCCGCCCAGCTGTGCACCGAGTTCCGGGCCTTTTTCCCGCAGAACGCGGTGGAATATTTCGTCAGCTACTACGACTACTACCAGCCCGAGGCCTATATCCCCAGCACCGACACCTATATTGAAAAGGACAGCGCCATCAACGACGAAATCGACCGCCTGCGCCATTCGGCGACGGCGGCTTTGTCCGAGCGGCGGGACGTCATCATTGTGGCGTCGGTGTCCTGCATCTACTCCCTGGGCGACCCCA